>JANLTE010000188.1:0-1643 GCA_031362785.1 Elusimicrobiota bacterium | reverse complement strand
GCGCGCGGGTGGTGGGGGCCGATGGCACCGGGAACGGCGACACGGCCGAGGCTGGGCTGCTGCGCACTCTGCTGGATGCGTTCGCGCAGTACGAGCGCGCCCTGATCCGGGGACGGACGAAGGCGGCGCTCGCTGTTAAGAAGGCTAGGGGCGAGCGCACCGGGGGCGTGCCGTACGGCTGGCGCGCCGAGGGCAAGCGGCTGGTCGAGGACCCGGGGGAACAGGCCACGGTGGCGAGAGCCCGGGAGCTGCGGGGGGAGGGGAAGAGCCTGCGGCAGATTGGGGCTGCGCTCGCACGGGCGGGAAGCCTGCCCCGCAATGGGAAGGCGTGGGCGGTTCAGACGATCAGGAGGATGGTGGCTTGGGCGTAACCGAGTAACCCCAGCGCGGCGACGGTGGACAATCCGAGCTTTGTCTTCATGTCGTCCCCACTTGGTGGCGGTGCGGCAAAGCGGTCCTCACGCCGTCGGCGGGACCGAGCAGCGCGAGCCGCCCTCCCCAGCGGCGGAAAAGAAAGACCACAGGAGAAACAGCGAGCGAGACCTTCCGCCGTGACAGGTGACGTTGGGATTCCGCTACGAAAGAGGGTTCGAGAGACCGTCGGCGGGGAGGCCCGGAGGCTCCGCGCCGCGTCCGGGGACCCGGAAGGGCGATCGCCAATGTGTGCAGCGCCGTCACGAAGGGGTGGGTGGGGGGATCGCAACGATGACCCAGGGCTGCTCGGCTCTCCCGGCCAGCCCTGGACCTCTGAGGAGGGCTTCCGACGGGCCGTCAGGTCGGGAGATCATCGCGCGTGGAACGAGCTCGCCGTGCGCTATACGGGACCGCTGGTGTCGCGAGCGAAGGCGCTTCTCCCAGAGGGGACGGAGCCTGAGGACGCGGTCGCGCAGACCTGGCTCCAGGGCCTGCGCTACGCCCACGCCTACGACGTGAGCATGCCGCCCTTTCCGTGGTTGGTGATGATCTGCAGGCGCATCTGCGTCGCCGACCGGCAGCGCGTTGTCCGACACCGGCCGCCGGGTCAGTTCACTCCTCGACGCGTGCGCTGCGCAGCCCCCGACGAGGCCACCATCCGCCGCAATGCACTGCGGCGGGCCTTGGCCGACCTCACCCCCTCGGACCGGAATGCCCTGACTCTGCGGTTCCTCCTCGACAATTCGAACGACGAGGCTGCCGCTCTGGCGGGCATCGCACCCCCGGCCATGCGCCAGCGCATCTCACGTGCCCTCAAGCGGTTGCGAACGAGCCCGCACATCGCATACCTGGTCGGCGTGCTCGATCTGGCGGAAGGCTAGCGTCATGCTCAGGATTGAACCTGAGGGCCAGCAGCGCCGGCGGCCGGTCAGGCGCCAACAGACGGCCGGCTCGGCGAGGGCCGCTGGGCATACCGAGGTCAGATCGCGCAGTCGCGCTCACGCGAGGACGGCCACGACTTCCGTGGCGCTCGGCTCGCCGTGTTGCGCGCCCCGCCCGAGCACAGCCACGCTGCGCGCGGCGCACGCTGGTGGGGGCGAACCGCCG
The DNA here is from genome assembly GCA_031362785.1 of Elusimicrobiota bacterium. Taxonomy (GTDB): domain Bacteria; phylum Elusimicrobiota; class Elusimicrobia; order 2-02-FULL-39-32; family 2-02-FULL-39-32; genus JANLTE01. The sequence goes on along the minus strand of JANLTE010000188.1, from coordinate 122 downwards.
AGCGCACGGAAATCCGAGAATCTCGGTCACAGATTCGGGTCACGATCGCTATCTCTACGGGTGAAGTGCGCGCCGGTCTGACACGCGCCGCGCTGAGGGCCCAGTACCCGTGGTTGTCTTCA
>JANLTE010000334.1:0-2165 GCA_031362785.1 Elusimicrobiota bacterium | reverse complement strand
GATCGGCCCCCTCCCCAACCCTCTAAAGCTTAAGTAAATCTGCTAACTCCCGTTCATCTGGCAGCGCTGATCCTTTTTGGATCAGCATATTTTTATTTTGGAGGATTCAATGTCACTTAAAAAACTACTCTTCATACTATTTTCGATTATTTTCATAGCAAATCTCGGACGCCTGAGCGCAAGTTGCGGGGCGCTGTCGTGTCCGGTCGAAAAATACAGCGAGGCCGACCCTGTGCCGGGACTAACGATACTCGACTACTCGTATCAGTACATTAATCAGGATGAAGTCAGAGCGGGAACCGACAAGGTGGGCGTAGGTCAGATCCGCGGGCATCATGACGAAATGTTCACCGTGAGCCGCGTCCAGACGCTCCAGGCAGCAGTATATCTACATTCGCGGTTTAGCGCGACGGTCGCGTTACCGATGATACAGCGGGAGCATCAGCACATCCATAACCACCGCGGCGCAACTTTGCTCGAATCGTGGAACTTCAGCGGACTGGGAGACGCTAGCCTCGTAACGAGGACGAACATCGTGAAGTATTCGGAAAGAAAATATCCGTCCATCTCCCTTATTTTAGGCGGAAAATTTCCGACCGGAAAAACTAACGCGAGGGGAATCGTTCAGCTCACCAATAACGCGCTTCAATCGGAAGAAGCCGAAATTGGCATTCAGCCGGGATCGGGCGCTTACGACTTTCTCACGGGAATCTCGAACGAACAATCTTTCAGGGTGCCCATGGCGACCTCAGAAAGTGGTGAAATGCCTGTGATACTTGAAGTGATGGGCCGCTTCACGGGAAAAGGCAAGGATGATTACCGGCTTGGCAACACCCTCACCGCCGCAACAGGAGCGCTCTACCCGGTGACCCGCAAGTTGGGAGTTTCGATGCAGGCGAATTTAAAATACAGTAAGAAAGATGAGGCGGGTAGTACTGGAGAAGATATCGACAGGACGGGCGGCGTCTGGGTCTACGCGACGCCGGGGATCAAACTAAACCTTACGGATAACTGGGGCGCTTACACGGATGTTCAAATTCCGGTTTATCAAAACGTGAACGTTATTCAATTGGTTTCGACCTACAACTTATTATTTGGCGTCACCTACAAATTCAACTTGATAAAATAATCGGGGATTGCTATCCTTTTGCCATTGAAGGGGAGTAGATCTCTCGAAGTGAGACGGGAAGCTCGTCAAGACGGTCGAAAAAACGGCCCGGGCCCCCAAGAGCGGCAAATCGCTTTCGATCAAGACCTTTATAGCGAAGCGCTATGAAGGTCTTTTTTTATGCGCCCTAAGGAGGCGGAAATCAGATGGGAATAACGATGGTACATTGGGTTGGGTTCAATCTTTTTATTTTACTGCTGCTGGCGCTCGATCTTGGAGTGTTTCACCGCAAATCGCATACCGTCGGCTTCAAGGAAGCGATCGGGTGGAGCGCGGTTTGGATCACGCTCGCCCTGCTCTTCAACGCGTTGATCTATTTCTGGCGCGGCCCCGAGGCGGCGCTGCAGTACCTTACGGGTTACCTGATTGAAAAGTCCCTCAGCGTGGACAACATCTTCATCTTCATTCTGATCTTCACGCATTTCCAAGTGCCGCCGAAATATCAGCATAAACTTCTTTTCTGGGGCATTTTGGGCGCGCTCCTCATGCGGGCCGCACTTATCACGGTCGGCGCAGCGTTAATCGCGAAATTTCACTGGATCTTATATATCTTTGGGGGATTTCTGGTTTTTACGGGCGTGAAACTGGCGCTTCAAAAAGAAACGAATCCGGATCTGGAACATCATCCGGCCGTTAAACTGCTGCAAAAAATCATGCCGATTACGCACGAGTATGCGGAAGACCATTTCTGGACTCGCGTGAACGGTAAAACCTTCGCCACTCCCATGTTATTGGTGCTCATAATCGTGGAAGTGACTGACCTCATATTCGCGGTGGACTCGATCCCGGCGATCTTCGCCATCACCACGGACCCGTTCATCGTTTACACCTCCAACGTCTTCGCAATCCTCGGATTGCGCTCGCTCTATTTTGCGCTCTCCGGATCGATGCAGAAGTTCCATTATCTTAAACCGGCGCTCGCTGTGATCTTGGGATTCGTGGGTTGCAAAATGCTCGTGATGGACTTCTGGAAGGTGCCGATCGGTTTATCGTTGGG
>JANLTE010000271.1:0-3213 GCA_031362785.1 Elusimicrobiota bacterium | reverse complement strand
AAGTGAAGGTGCGGGCCGGTGGAAAGGCCGGTGGAACCAACTCTTCCGATCAACTGTTTCTTTTTTACGCGCTGACCGGGCTGAACGTCCATCTCGGAGAGATGACCGTAAAGCGTCGTGATCTGGGAATGGCGAACTTCGATCACGTTTCCGTATCCGCCTTTCCACCCCACGAAAACCACGGTCCCGACCTGCCCCGAATAAACGGGCGCGCCGTAACGCGCGACCATGTCATAGCCGTCATGGCGTCTGCGGGTTTTTAAGAGGGGATGCCGCCTCATGCCGAAACCTGAGGAAATTCTGGACCAATTGACGGGACGGGCCAAAAACGGAAAGCTTCGCCGCGCGTCGGGCATGAGGATTTTGGAGTCTTCTATCACGTAAACGACTCCGTCTTTGACGTAAGTCAGCTCATCCAGGGCGTTGGCCGCCAAAATTTTCTGCCGGGTCGAACCCATCTTCTCATAAATCTTGATAATGCTTTCAAGAGGCTCATCATCTCCGCGCACAACGTGGATCATGCCTTTTTTATTTTGCACCAATATCTGCTGGTTGGGCCGGAGAAGAGGGTCTTCAAGGTTGTTCGTGCTTCGGATATAAATCGCGGGAACCCCATAATTTTGGGCGATCTTTTCTAACCACTCGCTTGATTTCACGCTGTGCAGTTTATAAACCGGCGCGTCCATCCGCGCGTAAATTTGCGTGGCGTTTTTCTCGGGCAATAGTCCATCGAGCTCAGAGAGAAGCAGGGATGTTTGAAGGGAGGAGCTTTCACCGGGTTCGGAGCGTTTTCCGGTGGTTAAACTGAAGACCTTTTCCATCGCCAAGCCAACGACCAGTATGATGGCGACGCCAACAACGACTATACGATAACGGTGCATAATGTTAACATTATACCGTCAGAGAGTAAGACTGTCAACCCTAATTTTTAGGAGCTTACATCTTTTCCATGCTGGACATTTCCATGGCCCGCAGGAAATCTTTGTTGGACTTGGTAGCAGTAAGTTTTTCGATCAAAAGTTCCATGGCCTCTATGGGATTTAGGGAAGCCAATACTTTTCTAAGCACCCAAATCTTGTTTAGCTCATCTTCCGCGAGGAGCAATTCTTCCTTGCGGGTTCCGGAGCGGTTAATGTCAATGGCCGGGAAAATGCGCCGGTCGGCAATTTTGCGGTCGAGGTAGACTTCCATGTTGCCCGTGCCCTTAAACTCTTCAAAAATGACGTCGTCCATGCGGCTGCCGGTTTCAACCAGGGCCGTGGCGAGAATCGTGAGACTCCCCCCCTCTTCGATGTTGCGAGCCGCTCCGAAAAATCGTTTGGGGCGCTGGAGGGCGTTTGAGTCCAGACCGCCTGAAAGCACGCGTCCGCTAGAGGGTGTGTTTGTATTGTAGGCGCGCGCGAGCCTCGTAATGGAATCGAGCAAAATTACCACGTCTTTGCCGTGTTCCACGCAGCGTTTGGCCTTTTCAAGTACCATTTCAGCGACCTGAATGTGCCGGTCCGCCGGCTCGTCGAAAGTGGAAGAAATGACCTCGCCTTTCACTGAACGCTGCATGTCGGTAACTTCTTCAGGTCGTTCATCGATTAAAAGGACCATGAGCACCACTTCAGGGTGATTGGTCGTAACGGCATTGGCGATTTTTTGGAGCATGATTGTTTTTCCGGTGCGGGGTGCCGCCACGATTAGTCCGCGCTGTCCTTTTCCGATGGGAGCCACCATGTCAAGCACTCTCATGTTGACTTCGGATTTAGAGGTTTCGAGAGTGATGCGTTTTTCCGGATAAAGCGGCGTTAAATTGTCGAAGAGCGGGCGTTCGCGGATGGTGTCGGGATTGGTGGTGTTAATGCTCTTAACCTGGAGCAGCGCGAAAAATCGTTCCCCTTCCTTGGGCGGTCGCACTTCCCCTGAAACGGTGTCACCCTTTCGAAGCGCGAACTTCTTGATTTGGGACGGAGAGATGTAAATGTCGTCAGGGCCTGGAAGATAATTATAATTTGGAGAGCGCAAAAAGCCGAAACCATCGGGCAGAATTTCCAAGACCCCTTCATCTAGCAAGTTCCCCTGGCCGCCCGTAGCCTTGGCTTCCAGAATTTTGCCGATAAGTTCCTGTTTTTTAAGCCCCGAAACATTCTCAATTTTGCAGTCGGTCGCCATTTTCATGAGATCGGGAAGCTTGAGTTTTGACAAAACCGTAACATCGGTCGCCTGGTCCATCGGGGGAACGCCTCCGTTGGCTGGGGTCTGGATTTTAGGTTGGTTTATATCGTTCATATGGGAAGAAGGTGGTGTAAAACAGTACCATCAAATATTTTTGGCAGTGACCCCTGGTTTAATGTGTTTGGAATTTACGGCACAGGAAGCGCTAAACGACTGCTCACATTGTTGCACTTAATGTAAAATTTGTCAATAGTTTTTTTGAGCGGTAATATTTTTTGACGAGATTATGGGTAGGCCAGGTCTTTTTAAGCGCCTTCATGATCCGCCGCGCGATGATTTCCGCCGCGATCTGAGTATTGATCGCCTCCTGGCTCGAAGTCCCAACCCATAAAATTTCCCCCGTTTTTACGTCCACCATCCGAACTGATGCGCCGACCTCAGCTTCCAAAGTGTAAGTTTGCGGCATCTGATAGGTTTTCGAACGGCGGTTATATCCTTGAATCACTTCCCGTTCGGTCGTCACCCAGGTATCGGTTCCCCTTTTGCGCGTGAACGACTGCCGCTTAAAAATCGGTTCCGACTGATCTTCCTGAATATCGACCAGCATCACCCCTCGCTTTTCGGGCGAATACACGGTGAGCGTTCCCAAGACCAGCGCATCGACGTTCAGAAGTTTACCCAGGGATTCCGGCGACGCCGCGTCCATCGCTCCGGTTACATCCAGCTTCTGCTCCTTCAGTATCGCTTCCACCTGTCGCCGTTCCACGAGCATGACGCTCGACTGCAGGAGCGCTTTTTCAAAGGCCCCTGAAACCAGTTTCCCCGAGCCCTCATTTTGCGGAAAATCCTCGAAACCCAAAACCGCGACGCGCTTAATTTTATCGAAGTTATAATTTTGATTGATCGAAACGATTGGCCCCGCGCAGCCCGTCAAAAATGCGCCGATGACAAATAATATAAAAAAATTCCTGAAAAAATCCATTGATTGACCGCTCGTTATTTTTTTAATGACTCCTCAATGTTTTTTAAATGCCGCGCGGCGACTTCGGCTTT
>JANLTE010000235.1:0-4402 GCA_031362785.1 Elusimicrobiota bacterium | reverse complement strand
AAAACTGCCACGAAAGATATAAAGCGATTGGAAACGCGGCGAAAGATATGACTGAAGGAGCGAAGCGGGGTATTCCGTAGAATAAAATCGTGGCCAACAGGATGTTGATCACGCTCACTTTGGCTGCGGCGCCAAGGTTTCTGCTCTTGTCTGCCTGAATTCCGGCGGCGGAATTCGGTCTGATGGCAGAGACCAGGGACTCCAGCTGCGGATTAAATACATGACCCAAATAGAAGAGCGGCCAGGCGGCTAGAAATGCGAAACCCGCCGAGATTTGAACGCTCCCCGTCAAATAGTACATCGGCAGTCCGGCGAATACGGCGCTCAGAGCGTAAGAAATCCGGTTTTCAATTTTTGGCGCTTGATACAGGGTGTAATCTCGCATTTTCATGCCCGGATAAAACAACCTGTGGACCCAATTCATTGTGGCGCCGCGGTTCAGGGTGAGTTTGGCGGCGGTCAACGCGGCGGTATTGGGCGCGGCGCTATTTAACGCGACTGGTTGTGCCGCCGCCATTTCGCTCACATCCAGCAAATGCGTTTCTTTTCGCCACCGCGGAACGACCGAGCTGAACGCGATTTTACCGCCGGCCAGCGTCGCCGCGACACCGAGGCCAATGAGCTCAAAGCCGCGCTGATCGAGCGGAAGTCCCGAGGCGCTTACGATTCGCGCGCCGGAAACCTGTTCCGACAAATTGAACGCGCCGCCCTGCGTGAGGATATTTATTACTTCGGCGCCATCCACGACGCTGCGAAGCAGGTTCCCGTTTCCGTCAGAAATCATGAGGACCGCGACGCTGGCCGCGGCAAGAGCCATCGTCCCAACCATATATTTTATTCCGCCGCGTTCGAAAACCGCCGGCATCCATCGCATTTTTTTGCCCAAAACTAATTGCGCCTGCCGGGCGGGTTCGCTGCCGTTCTCCGCGAGGAGGTCAACGGCCTGCGCATAAGCCGCCACGACTTCCTCCGACTTAGCGGCGTTCATTTGAGTTCTGAGCGCGAACATGAGCGCTGAGACCCACCTCAGAGCGGCCGGGGCCGGGCTGGTAAAGATGCTGGCGTTGCGGAGCGTCCCCGCTTCGAGGATCGCCTGGCTGAGCGCTTCGTCCCGCTTCACGAACTTCATGTCGCCCAGGTTCGGTCGCACCACCACATAACGCGTTTTGTGATCCCGCAATGCCCGCAAAATGCCGGCCGTATGGAATCCGCCCGCCACCAAGATCAGCTTGTCCGCCCCTTTTTCGCGAGCGAGCCGTAAACTGTTCTCGGCTAAAATTTTGTCGCGCTCGTGGGCCCGTTCGTAATATTTCCAGGCGATCCCCTGGTTCGCGTTTGAGTAGGACTCAAACTCCGCCCAACGCGCCCGGTCCGAATCAGCCAGCGCGCCCGATTCCGATAGAACATTTCGCACCGCAGTCCAATTCATGGCTCCGGACTGCTTCCCATAATTTTTCCACTCTTCAGGACTCATCTCGAGCGTCCAAAGCTTTTTCGAAAGGCTGACCCATTTTTTTGCCGCTAATACTTTCTTAACGATCGCGGGCTGATCCGCGGTGAGCGCGTCTTCCGCCGCGACTTCGATTTGTTCCAGATCCTCCTTCACGCGGTTCACATCGATCGCGTCGGATTTCTGTAGGTACGAAACATAGCCGCGCATCTCGGGCACGCGGCAATCGTGGAGCTCCGCTAATTGGGCAAACCGACCATAATAATCTCTGGGACTCACCTGGCCCAAACGGAACTTCAAGCTGTAATCGGCCAGTTGCGCCAATGTATTGCGGTCCAACTTATCCCGCATGACCATGAGCGCTTCGTCGCGTTCGTTCGAGATCCTCTTCCAATCCAATGACGCTTCCATCGCAGCAACTGCGGCGAAAGACTGGAGGCTGGGGCTCGCGTTCTTCTCCCAGGCCGGCGGAGCGAGGAGCGATTTCAAATAGAGCGCGTAAGGTCCGACGGATAGCTCTCCGCTCGCAAGCTGATCCTTCTTACTTTCCATCTCCGTAATTTTTCCTGGAAACTTAGACTGGCCGAGACGGTCTAACGCGAGGAAAATAGACTTGAGGTGAACAGCGCCTGGTTCCGCGCCTTCGAGAATTTTTCCCCGCACCGCTTCAACGCTCCGTTTCGCGTCAATGTTATCCCAATAGATCTCTTCGTCTTCAATTCCTTGAACATCGGCAAAATCATTTCCTTCTTGAATGCTCACCCACTCTTCGCCCGTAACCTCGCCTTTAGCGAGGAGGTTATCAGAGACGGACCTGAGGACTCCCTTCTCCGGAAACACGTGGAGCCATTCCGTTTCCACCTTGTCCCAAGCGCCTTCAGCGCAGATCAAAAGCGGAGCCCCTGAGGCAGGGCTATGAAAGAACTTGACCAGCTTGGCAAGGTTTTTCTGCGACGCCGCGTAACCGTGCGCGTCCTGAATGTGGATTACGGTGGGTCCAGTCTGACTTGAAGAAGAAACGGATTGATAAGAGTCCACGACTCGCCCCATTTCTTTGGGGACCTGAAATTCGGCGTATTTCGACTGAAACTCCCGCGGCGCCGCCGCCGCTTCCCAGGGCCGCTCGGCTTTTCTTTTTTTAACCTGTAGGTCATCGAGAGATTTTTTTCTTTCCTCCCAAATGGAGGCTTCAGCGATGGGAGGAACGACGAGGGTGAAGAGCATCGTGGCCACGAGGGCGCAGGCGACGGCCTTCGCGAAGCGTTGATACCCTTTATCCGTCCGGCAACCGATCACGCTTTCACCCGCCTAAAAATAAAAACCCGATTTCTGGTATAGAAATCGGGAGCGATGCAACGAGCAGAACTCGTTCGGTTCGGGGCGTCTTCCTCGGCGGCAAAATGGGTTCTCTGCCCTTTCAACTTCAACATAATCTGATTGGGAAAAATCCAATCCAGCCATCGTCGCGCGGACCTTTTCAAACCGGCCGTTCTAACGACAGACCGCGCAATCAGAGTAAAAAAATACCCGTCTTTAATCCAGGACTCCTTGCCCTTGATGTAGTTCTCATTCCTATCAGAAAGGATCTGATCGCCCTGCTGGAACCGGTTCAAGCTCCGGACCGACAAGCGAGTTTCTCCGTAACCTGAAGGAATGCTAGCGGATTGCAGTTTCAGGCAGGACTTGAGGATCGACTCCGCCCTCAGAGTCGACTTCGTAACCCAATGGTGGCCTTGATCGAGAAATTTAAAAATGTCTTGAACGGCGAGGACGCTATAAAAACATTTCGCGACGCTGCCTGTTAAAGAGACAGAACTCTGGACACTGAGAGGAGAAACAACGGTCAGGTAAGTGTATCCGTTATTGAGGCCAGAGAAATTTAGAAAACAAACAAAGACCAAGAGGCGAAGACCCTTGATCTGATCGTTGGACGGGCGCGGTGGCTTCATATACTAAGGAAGTATACAAGGAATGATCTAAATTTATCTTAAACAAATTGTAACTATTATGTAAATCTAAGGAGCGTACACTGCATAAATCTGATTGGTCGTGTTCAGCCCAACCATTTTACCCGTAACGGATGACGTACCCACCACATATAAATTTGCTAAGGGATTTGTTGTTCCGATCCCCACCATCCCCACTCCGCCCGGCATGATCGAAAAATGTTCATTGCCTGGGGTCGAGATGTCCGTCGTTGCTCCGGAGAATATCTCGCCCGTACTTCCAACCGTTTTGTTCGTCAAAGTCTGCGTCTGCGTGGAACCCACTACTTCCTGCGTTCCCGCAACGCTCGCCAATCCTTCCTTCGCCGCGGTCGATATTCCCACAACTTGATTTGCCCCAAGCGTGAGCGAGCCGTACACCGTCCCCGCGCCCAGAGTCTTGTTCGTCAAAGTCTGAGTATCCGTGTCGCCCACCAGCGTGCCCGATGGCGCGGTTACCGCCGAGAAGTTTGACGCTCCGTTTCCTTTTAATATCCCGGTTAAAGTCGCCACTCCCGACCCGCCATAGGGAACCCCAATTGCGACCCCGTTCCATGTTTTATTCGTCAAAGTCTGCGTGTCCGAGGTGCCCACGATCGTTCCCGCAGGCGCCGTTACTGCAGAGAAATTTGACGCTCCGTTTCCTATTAATACCCCGGTTAAAGTCGCCACTCCCGACCCACCATAGGGAACCCCAATCGCGACCCCGTTCCATGTTTTATTCGTCAAAGTCTGCGTCTGCGTGGAACCCACTACTTCCTGCGTTCCCGCAACACTCGCCAATCCTTCCTTCGCCGCGGTCGATATTCCCACGATCGATCCGGCAGAAAGGTTCCCTATCACCGTTCCCGCGCCCAGCGTCTTGTTCGTCAAAGTCTGCGTCTGAGTCGAGCCAACCACTTGCTGCGTACCGGCAGTCGTCGCGTTTCCTTCTTTCGCCGTCGTCGATATCCCTATAATCAAGTCG
>JANLTE010000213.1:0-2334 GCA_031362785.1 Elusimicrobiota bacterium | reverse complement strand
TTCGGCTTCCTCGGCGAGGCGCTTCTCTTCGACTTGTGATTTTTCCAATTCTTTTTTCGCCGAACTCATGTCAAATTCTTTGTTGTAAAGCAGGGAGTTCAGCCGGTTTTGTTCGTTCACCCAGCCGTTCATTTCCCCCGCCATCTGATACAGCGATTCAGAATAGTGATCTTTGCGGGCTTCGAGCGCCTTTCTCTCTTCTCTCAAAACTTCCCAGGCGGCGCGTTCTTTTTCGAAGGCGTCCTTTAATTGTACCGCGTCGATTTTGGCCTGTTCAATTTCTTTGCGAATTTCGGCGATTTTATCTTCGGTGTTTTTAATGTTGGACCCGTAATCGGCGATCTGCGCTTCACACTTTTCCTGTTTCTGGGCGTACTCTCGGGCGCGCTGTTCCGCGAACTGAATACTTTGATCGAAGTGGTGGATTTGTTTATCGAGTTCGAGGATCGCGGAGTTCAACCGGTAGAGTTCGCGGTCGGCGTCGTCGAGCGTCAGCTGATTCGTCGTGGCTTCGCTTTCGGCCAAATCCAGTTGCGTCACGGTTTCTTGCGCCTGGTTTTTGAGCGACGCCGCTTTCCCCTGCCAGGATCCGATTTTCTCGTTCGTTGTCTTAATTTGGTTTAGGAAATCCGCCACTTCGAGGACCTTCAATTCTTCTTTCAGTTTCTGAAACAGCTTCGCTTTTTTCGCGGCGGCTTCGAGCGAGGTCATTTGATCTTTAACCATCGAGACGATGTCGTTTAACCGGCTCAGGTCCTGGTCCACTTTTTCAAGTTTGCGGAGCGTTTCTTCGCGCCGCGATTTATATTTCGCGATGCCGGCGGCTTCTTCGAAAAGTTCGCGACGCTCTTCGGGTTTAGCGTTCACCACAAACGCGACTTCGCCTTGCGCGAGGATGGAGTAGCCCTCGCCGATGCCGGTATCCATCAAAAGGTCGCGGATGTCTTTTAAGCGGCACTGGGTTTTGTTCAGAAAGTATTCGGATTCGCCGCTACGGAAAAGTCGGCGGGAAATTTGAACTTCGGAATAGTCGATCGGGAGGAGCCTGTGCTGGTTGTCAAAGGTGACGGTGACTTCCGAGAGGTTAACGGGCGCGCGGGTGGAGGAGCCCGCGAAAATGACGTCCATCATGTGTTTCGAACGCAGAGATTTCGCCGACATCTCGCCCAGGCACCAGCGCAGCGCGTCCACGATGTTCGACTTGCCGCAACCGTTCGGGCCCACGACTCCCGTGATCCCGTCTTTGAGCTCAACGGTCGTGCGGTCCGCGAAAGATTTAAAACCGACCATCTCAATGGATTTTAACTGCATCTATTTCCCCTCCATCTATTAGCTTGGTGTATGCTTAGCCGTCATCTTTTACCATCTGCTACAAAATACCGAATCTCGAGAAAAATGTCAAGTGGGGCGCGGCGCGTTCTTTCACCTGCGTAGATGGAACTAATGAGTCTATAGTTCCCGCTCAAATTTCATGGTATTTTGATGATATGACTCCCGTTGAAAAACAGGTCGCAGCGCTCTTGATTTTCTTCCTTATGGTGGGCATGTCCGTGCGGGTTTATTCCGCCCGAACGGGAAAGACCCCCTTGCGGGTGGTTCCATCGGTTGAGCTTGAAATCGCTCACCGTCAATTTGAAAAGCGCCGCGAAAAACTCTCGCGCGTTTCGATCAACCGCGCGACCTTAAGCGAATTGATCGCGCTTCCTAAAATTGGTCCGGCCATGGCCAAAAAAATTTTGGACGCGCGGCAATCGCGGGGTCCCTTCAAAGATAAAAAAGATCTCTTTAAGATTCCCGGCCTTAAAGAAGGGATCTATCGCGCGATCGAGGATTTCATTACTTTCGAGCCGTAATGACGCGGCCCATTTTTTGGATGGCAGTTGCGCTGTCCTCCGGTATCGCCTCAGCGCGGTTCGCCCGCGACCTTCCCCCCATTTTATTTCTAATCGTTTCGTTTCTGGTCCTCATCCTGGCGGTCCGGCAAAATCTACAAAATCGTTCGTTCTGGATTCTTCTGTGCGCCAGCCTGTTCAGTCTGGGCCCGGCGCTCGTTTCGCGCGACCTTAAAGTTTCCGCCTTGGACTACAACGAGGGTTCGGCCGCGCTGGTCGGGACGGTTGATTCGTTCCCCGTAAAAGTTTCCATTCCTTCCGAACCGTCCCGTTTGAGGTTTCAGTTGAAAACGCTGTTCATTTTAACCGACCGCGAAACTTGGGTTCCATGCGATTTACGATTGCAAGTATACGCTCCGCTTTTAACGCCTCAAATATATAGGGGCGAGCGGCTCATGCTTTGGGGCGAATTGCAAAAACCATCGCAGCCCAAAAATCCGGG
>JANLTE010000207.1:0-3359 GCA_031362785.1 Elusimicrobiota bacterium | reverse complement strand
AACTTCGGAGAGTTTTTGCGGCTCGACCTCGATGATCCACCGTCCGGCCGATTCGGAAAAAAGGACCCCGATTTCAGGCAGCACGGCTCCACCCGAAGAGTTCGGCAACAGAGAGTTTAAGTTAATTTTGGCGCCCAGGTTCCCCGCGATCGCCATTTCCGCCAAAGCCACTGCGAGGCCGCCCTCCGATAAATCGTGGCAGGAGCGGATGAGCCCTGCGTTAATGGCGCTCCCCAGCGCTTCCATGAATTTTCTGGACCGGCTCGCGTTCACTTCAGGCACTTTCCCCCCGGAAATGCCCATGACTTCATTGAAATGCGAACCGCCGAACTCATTGCTCGTTTCGCCCAAAAGCAGGAGGATGTTACCCGACTTTTTTAAATCCATGGTCACACATTTCCTCACGTCTTCAATCACGCTGATTGCCGAAATTAATATCGTTCCCGGAATGGACCAAATTTTGCCTGACTCCTGCCAAGTATTGTTCAAGCTGTCTTTGCCTGAGATGAAAGGAACGCCGTAGGCCGTCGCGAAGTCGTAGCAGCTTTGAGCTGAGCGCACGAGTCCACCCAGGATTTGGGGGTCATGAATGTTGCCCCAGCAGAAATTATCTAAAATCGCGCAATGCTCGATGTTTCCGCCAACCGCCGCCAAGTTGCGCAGAGCCTCATCAATGGCGTTGGCCGTCATCCAATAGGGATCGATCTCCCCGTAAAATGGGTTGATCCCGTTTGACACAACCACTCCGCGCCAGGAATCCAGCTGCGGACGGAACACGCAGGCGTCGGACGGCCCGTTCTGGTCGAGGCCCACAAAAGGTTTGATCACGCTTCCGCCCTGCACTTCGTGATCGTATTGTTTCACGACCCACTTCTTTGAACCGATGTTCGGATGCGCAATGAGTTTTTTTAATATTTGGCCCGAATCTTTCGCCTTTACCCGAATCTTTCCGCCGGACCCTTCCGCTTTTTGAACCGATTTCCAAACCGCGGCTTTGCGCACCCGAGGAATTCCCTTGTGCAAAAACTTCATGCTGATGTCGCAGGTTTTATTTTCGCCGTAGAACACCTGAAGCTGGCCGTCTTGGGTAAACTCTCCGATCACGGAACACTCCACATCTTCTATTTCGCAGACGGCCTCAAAATCCTTAAGCTTTGCCTGCGGCACAGCGAGGACCATGCGCTCCTGCGATTCGGAGACCCAAATTTCCCAGGGCAACAATCCTTCGTACTTGAGAGGAGCTTTATCGAGATAGACCCGCACGCCGCCGTCGGACCCCAGTTCCCCGACCGCCGAAGAAAATCCGCCCGCGCCGCAATCCGTGAGCGAACTGTAGAGGTTTTTATCCCGGGCGCGCAAAATAACTTCCGCCACTTTTTTCTCGACGATAGCGTTTCCGATCTGAACGACGCTGGCCGATATATTTTTTTCAAGCGCCAGCGACGAAAAGGTAGCGCCGTGAACCCCGTCCCGGCCTGTTCGCCCGCCGATCGATACCACTAAGTCCCCCGGCAAAACTTTCTTTTGTATTTTATCGGCAGGGATCATGCCCACGGTACCGCAGAAAACGAGAGGGTTAGCCAGATAATCCTTATGAAACAAAACAGCTCCGTTGGAGGTGGGTATCCCCATCCGATTTCCGTAGTCGCGAACCCCCGCGATTATTCCCGATAAAATTCGCTGCGGAGAGAGCATGCCGGAATCCCTGCTGGTCTTCTGATCAAAATTTCCGACGCAAAAAACGTCCGTGTTCAAAACGGGCTTGGCTCCCAATCCGACGCCGAGGATGTCGCGAATGACGCCGCCGATTCCGGTTCCTGCCCCGCCGTAGGGCTCAAGCGCTGAAGGGTGGTTATGCGTTTCGACCTTAAACGCGACGCCATTTTCCTTATCGAACGAGATGACCCCCGCGTTATCTTCAAACACCGAAAGGCAGAAAGATTTGTTGAGATCGTGGGTGGCCTTAACGACCGTTTCGTCCAGCAAATCGTCATAAAATCGGGTGGGACATTTTTCATCAGGGTCGTTCGATTCGCATTTATAATCGATCAGGCCCTTAAATGTTTTATGCTTGCAATGCTCGGACCAGGTTTGCGCGATAGTCTCAAGCTCCACGTCCGTTGGTTCACGACGAATAGAGCGAAAATAATTCTGCGCGGCCCGCATTTCATCGAGCGAAAGCGAAAGGAGGCGTTTTTTGGAAAGCTCCGCTAACTGTGAATCGGTGAGGTTTGCAATCGGCACCGTTTCAACCGCGGAAACGTTTAGTTTTATATTTATAGTTTTAGTATCTTGCATTCCTGCACCAGAGGGTTCAGCAGCTCCCTGTTTGAAAACTCCCGCACCGCCTTTTCTGTCGATTTAGATTCGCCCTTGGAAAAAAATTCGTATCGCGTCCCGGAAAAAACCTTTTTAACCCTATCGATCTTTAAATCGGAGATGGCCTTCAATACGCTGTCGCCCGCGGCGTCGGTGACGCCTGGTTTGTACCAGACATCAACGAAATAAATACTCTTATTCGGGGGCTGACTGTTAACTGCAAATCTTTCAACGACCGGATCGCACAAAAGCTCCTTGGCGACCGATTCGGCGTCTGAAATAGTTAAATCTCCATCCAGCCGATAGACGGCGGCGATCCCCTTACAGACCACGCTCTTTAACCCCGCCGCAGCTAAAAGGTTTTGAACTTCTTCTTTCCGGGCGGAATGCAAACCTTCCACCGCGACCCGAATGGGTTGCGCTGCCATTAAAGCTTAATCTCCTGACCGGTAATTCGCCGGAACGCTTCCACATACTTTTCCCGCGTCTGCTCTATTATTTTGACGGGAAGCGCGGGCGCGGGCGGCTGGTGATTCCATTTAATGAAATCTAAATAATTACGGACGAACTGCTTATCGAACGACGGAGGCGATTCGCCCACCCGATATTGAGCTTTGTCCCAAAACCGCGAGGAATCCGGCGTTAAAACCTCATCGATCAAAATCACGCGGCGCTTCCCGTTAACGTTCATCAAGCCAAACTCAAATTTTGTGTCGGCTAAAATCAAACCCTTGCTTTCAGCGTGCTTTGAAGCGAAAAGGAAAATTGAAAGTGAAATATCTCTCAGCTCCGCGGCGAGGTCTTCCCCAATTTTTTTGGCCATCTGATCAAAAGTTATATTTTCATCGTGCTTGCCGCCTTCTTCTTTAGTGGCGGGCGTAAAAATAGGGCGGGGCAGAATTTCGGACTCATGCAACCCAGCGGGCAATTGAACTCCACAAACTTTCCCATTTTTCTGATATTCCTTCCAACCGGAACCTGACAAGTACCCCCGAACGACGCACTCGATCGGAATCCGTTCAGTTTTCCAAACCAGCATC
>JANLTE010000143.1:0-2774 GCA_031362785.1 Elusimicrobiota bacterium | reverse complement strand
CAGGCGCAGATTCCACAGGTCGCCGTCCCGACCACTGTGCACTGCGATCATTTGATCCGCGCTTATGTCGGTTCGCAAAAAGACATAGAAACCGCCGTGCAGGAAAATAAGGAAGTTTACGATTTTTTGCGTTCAACTTCGAACAAGTATGGCATCGGTTTTTGGAAGCCGGGCTCAGGCATCATCCATCAAGTGGTTTTGGAAAACTACGCGTTTCCGGGCGGCCTCATGATCGGCACCGATTCGCACACGCCCAACGCGGGCGGGCTTGGGATGATCGCGGTGGGCGTGGGCGGAGCCGACGCGGTGGATGTGATGGCCGGATTTCCCTGGGAAGTGAAGCACCCCACCATATTAGGAGTGCGCTTAACCGGCGAGCTTAAAGGTTGGACCGCTCCCAAGGATGTCATATTAAAACTCTGCGGGATTCTAACGGTAAAGGGCGGAACCAATCGCATCGTGGAATATTTCGGGCCGGGAACCGAGTCCATCAGCTGTACGGGCAAAGGGACGATTACGAACATGGGCGCGGAATTGGGCGCCACGACTTCGATCTTTCCGTTCGACGAACGCATGGCGAAGTATTTGGAAGCCACAAGGCGGGCCGACATCGCGGGAGTGGCGCGCAAATACGCTCATTTGCTCAAAGCCGATCCCGAAGTGGAGGAAGCGCCGGAGAAATATTACGAATCGGTCATCGAAATTAATTTGAGCGAACTCGAGCCTCACCTCGTGGGGCCGCACACTCCCGATCTCGCGCGGCCCATCTCCGCGCTCGCCAAGGAAGTGAAGGAAAAAAATTACCCGGATAAAATTTCCTCGACGCTGATCGGGAGCTGCACGAATTCTTCCTACGAAGACATTAACCGCGCGGTAGACGTGGCGCTTCAAGCGAAAGCGGCCAATGTGAAAATGAAATCTTCTCTCATGGTCTCGCCTGGGTCGGACCAGATTTACCAAACGATCCAGCGCGACGGCCAGGCGAAAGTGTTCGAAGATATGGGCGCCGTCGTGCTCGCTAACGCCTGCGGCCCCTGCATTGGCCAATGGAAGCGCGACGACGTGAAGAAGGGGGAATCCAATTCGATCGTGACCTCTTTCAATCGAAATTTTCCCGCGCGAAACGATGGGAACGCTCAGACGCTCGCGTTCATCGGCAGCCCCGAGATCGTGGTCGCGTTGGGTTTGGCCGGACGGCTCAGCTTCAACCCGCTAACCGACGAGCTTGAAACCGCCGACGGAAAAAAAGTGAAGCTGACGCCTCCCAAAAAAGCGGATGAGCTTCCGCAAAACGGATTCGTGTACCCAATGGAAGGATACCTGGCTCCGGCCGAAGACGGATCGAAAGTGATAATCGAAGTCGACCCGAAGAGCGAACGGCTGCAACTGCTCGAACCTTTTCCTAAGTGGGACGGGAAAGATTTCGTTGAATTTCCGATTTTGATCAAAACCAAAGGCAAATGCACGACCGATCACATTTCGCCCGCGGGCCCCTGGCTCAAGTACCGGGGACACCTCGATAAGATCAGCGACAACATGTTTTTGGGCGCCACCAACGCCTACAGCGGCGAAACTGGCAAGACTATGAATCTTTTAACCGGAGAAAAAAATAAGCCCGTGAACGAGGTCGCGCGCGCGTATAAAGCGGCGGGGCTTTCCTGGGTGGTCGTGGGTGATGAAAATTACGGCGAAGGTTCCAGCCGCGAGCACGCTGCCATGTGTCCGCGCTATCTGGGCGCCGCGGCCGTGATCGTGCGCGGTTTCGCGCGCATCCATGAGAGTAACTTGAAGAAGCAGGGCGTGTTGCCATTCACCTTTGTAAACCCCGCCGATTATGATTCAATCCAGGAGACCGATGCGATCAGCGTTCTGGACCTAGACGATCTCACGGAAGATTCGATGGTGAAAGCGGTCCTGCTCCACGCGGACGGAACAATCAATGAAATTCAGTTGAAGCACAGTTTAACAGAGGAACAAATCGAATGGTTCCGCGCCGGCTCCGCGCTGAACCTCCTCAAGCAAAAACCTCCCGCCCAATAATGGAAATCCTGCTCGGCACAAACAATCGCAACAAGGTGAAGGAAATTTCGAAACTCCTGGCCGACCTCCCTGTTAAAATTAAAACGCTCGATGATTTTCCGGGCGTCGCTCCGGTGGAAGAAGACGGCGAAACTCTGGAGGAAAACGCGATCAAAAAAGCGCATTTTTACTCCAAAGCGACCCGCATGTTCACCCTGGCGGACGATACTGGGCTTGAAGTAGCCGCGTTGAACGGCGCGCCAGGCGTCTACTCCGCCCGCTATGCGGGGGAGAACTGCTCCTATGAAGACAACAATCGAAAGTTGATCAGTGAACTTGAAAAAATTAAAGCGACAAACCGAGCCGCGCGTTTCCGCTGCGTCATTGCCTGCGCCGATGCTGAGAAGGGCTTCCTCAAAGTCGTAGATGGTTCCCTTATCGGAACCATTCTAGATTCCATTCAGGGAACCCACGGGTTTGGATACGACCCAATTTTTTTCGTCCCGGAGGTCAAAAAAACATTGGCCGAACTGACGCTTGAAGAAAAAAATAAAATCAGCCACCGCGCGCTCGCGCTGAACAAAGCGAAGGAAATTTTAAAAGAGGTTGCAGCGGCATGAGAATCCTAATATCGAACGACGACGGAGTTTACGGGTCGGGAATGATTCCGCTCATCAAAGCGCTGCGCCCCCTGGGCGAGGTCGTGGTCATTGTTCCCGACAGCGAAAAATCGGCCGCTTCTCACAGCATAACGC
>JANLTE010000106.1:0-4847 GCA_031362785.1 Elusimicrobiota bacterium | reverse complement strand
CACTTCTCGGCGCAATGAAATGATGGCGCCCCACAAAAATACGATCAAGCCTGACACGATCAGACCCGCAAGCGCGGGCTTCTTAACCAAGGCCGTAAATTTTCCAAGCCCCTCAACTCCGTTCAATAAACCCAGCCCAATCCCGAAAATGATGCCCGAAAAGCCGAACGCGTTTAAATAAGTGTTTGACGTCATTCCGATAAACAGATACTGGAAGTGAATCAGCGCGATTCCTAAAACCGCGGCCAATCTGATGTTAATATTTTGAAACCTCGAGCAGAGCCTGAGCCAGCAGGTTCCGTATATGATCAGAAAAATGAGACGGGCTGCAAGCGGAACTTCACTGATGAGAGGAGACTGCATGGTAACGTCGGTGGAAACGGGCCAAAACCCTTGGGTCAGATTTTCCAGAAGGCGGAATCCCGAATGATCCCCCAATCGTGCCGATCCCAGCTCCAGAGGGATTTCGATGCCGTAACGGATAAATTTCGCGGGATCGGAAACAATGAAGAGCCAAGCCAAAAAAAGTCCACACGAAACAAAAAATCCAAGAGACATCCAACCCCAGCTTCTTAACATGCGCTTCAGATCGGGCACAAGAACGACTCCGCTTAAGCCCGCGAACAAAAGTAGCCCAATGGCGCCCACGTTTTGCTTGCTTAGGCATGCGAGAAAGAGGCAAACACCGCAGAAAATCTGTGAAACCCAAAACTTATGGATAGAGGGCGCGAGGACGGATGAAATCCAAAAATAAAGCCCCAACAACAAAAACAAAAATCCGGTTTGCTCAAAATTCGGCGTTCCGAACGGCGCATAAAACCACGCGGCCGTGATCAATCCGCCCCAACAAGAAAGGAGCCTGGCGACGGGAAACAACCGCCTCAAAATCAAAACGCTCAATGTTGTTGCCAGGACATTTTGAATGGCCGCCGTCATTATGTAACAACGATAATTCACCCCAAACACTTTAAAGGACAGGGCCTGCAAAACATAATTCATGGGCGGAAATGGGCTGACAAAATCCCTGAAAGGAACCTGCCCCGAATAAACACGGAATCCGCCGTCAAACGAGATCGATTGGTCAAAAGGGAAAAAACCCATTGACCCCGCTTTATAGGTCAACAAATACGCGAAGACCCCCAACGAAGCAAGGGAAAAAACATCAACAAATTTTTCCCAGTTTTTTGAGAAAAAAATGGTTGCCGAACGATTTGAATTCATTGAAGAATACTAGGAATGAGCTGAATTATAACTGCGGAAATCTTCTTCGGGACAGGCGTGTTTTAGTCCAAAGTGATGATCTGGCTATAAGGACTTCCAGCGGTAATAACAGTGCTATCCCAGCTCGCCGATGCCACGGAACCATCAACGGCTGTATAACCGCTCGCGCTATTGTTTGCATATCCGCAAACTGAACAATAGGTGTAACTATATTTACCTGCTTTTTGAAATTCCGACACGGAACCCCTTGAATTTGTAGCTATGTTTACTTGCCGCGTTCCGTATGTATAAGAAGTCCCGCTATTGGAATTCATCACAGTGCCTAAGTAAGCGGAGGCCCATGATACACGCCTCGTGGTTAATAAGTGCGCCCAGTTCGCCGTAACTCCGCTGACCGACATCGTAAACAGGGCGGAGTGAGTAAACGGGCAGGTACCCGTTACCGAGGTTTTGGCGGCGTTCGTCCGTAGAAAATTGTCCACCCACGCACTCGCAAACGTCCCCGAGGGTTGGGTTGGCGGCGAGGCCGCAAAAGTCTGCCATCCATTCGTGGTACCGGTCATATACTGCCACCGGGTTGAAGCTAAAATTGAGGACGTACTAGACGACCAATCGCTGGATGGCGCGATGCCAGCGACACCCGCATCCCGCCAGTAGAAATTGCCCCCGGTGTTGTAGGTCCAGTAATCGTCGGTTATTCCCTGCACATCGATATTCATCGTCTGAGTGGATTTACTAGAGGAGCTGGTGGGAGGGGTCAATCTCAGATATAGCGTAAAAGAACCGCTCACTCGGACGTTATTCATAAGATTGGGATTGGAAGAATCGGTTTGATAAGCGGTCGTCATGTTCTGATACGAACTGTCGCCGGTGGCATCGTACTCGAGTCTGAACTGGTCACCCCCCGCTGCCGCCTGAATGGACCATGAACCTGAACCAGCACACTCAGTGTTCACGTTCAATATCTCATTGCCCGAGTTGCTAACGGTATATTTTAATAAATACGAGCCGGTGCTCGCCAGAATGCCGGGGGCCCACGATGTAGGACTAATTCCAATTCCCGCGGCGCCGCAAAAACAAGCGGAAACGAATACGACGCTCGGGACAATTAGAAATTTTCTTAGATTACTCATTAGCGGTTTTCCATTTTAGCAATTATATCGTTTGATGCAAACCTCAAGGCCTTTGGGCCGCGCTCCGCAATTCCATCAGATGAATTACGCGGATGAGCGTGGCTCCGGCTGAGATAGTGGGATCGGTCCAAGCCGCTGGAGTTAACCCCGCGGCTGTTATGGCCTGGTCCACCTTGGTTCTCAATTCCGTGATATGGACAGGACGAATCATTGTTGTTCCGGTAGATAGGGTGGCATCGGTCCACGATGGCGCACCGAGACCTCGGAACATCCAAGCGTTGCTGACAGCGGCTCTTAAATCACTTAAATGCGCCGCGCGAATCAATGTGGACCCGGTGGAAATTGTTGGGTCGGTCCAAAAGGAGGCGGCGCTTCTGAAGTCAATTTGAAAATTTCTGTATTCGCTCCATAATGTCCCTGGGTATGATTCCTGAACTGCTACCCTGACATAAAAAATACCCGGACCCCAGTCGTCCGGTGATGTGAAATAGATCGTCGTGCCGCTCGTAACAGGAAACGTGGTAAAGCTTGCTGGATAAAGTCCACTAGTATACGTTACCTCAGGAGCGTTAAAAAGTGAATTATTCGAAAATTGCACCCATGCAGCTTTTATCATTTGACCGTTTGGATCGACCGACCAGAAAGAAATTTTTGGGCGAGGGTTTAGAGTGTAGCCGGAGGCGCTGTTCAGCATCCCGAAGGGAGACCCGATCGGCGTGGAGGGAGCAAAATCAAACACGCATGTGAAGAACGAACTGTTAGTCACCGTTGCCGCAGCCGCAGGGTTCGCCCGAACGAAAAACAGGGCGCACAAAACCGCGAGGCCGGCAATCGTTCGAGCAACGGCGCGGAGCGTCACGGAAGAATCCTTAGCCGGACGAAGCGGGTCTCGTCCATTTCCACGCAGCGCGCAAATATGTAGCTTTCCCATTTTTTCCCTTTGAGCCCGGGCTGGTTAGGTATCTTCAATTTTATGTTCATCTCAACTGACTTTCCCGGCGCAAGAAACACTTTTTTGATCGGCCATATCTCGTGGCCATCCTGGATCCGAACGATCTGCTTTTCGCCCTTGACGACGGGTATCACCCATCCTTCATCGGGAAGGCGGTCGAACCCCGGAGAATTGAATATGAATTTTCCCTTAACCTCGTCCCCTGGACTTTCAGACACAATTAATAGAGTCAAAGTTGTTGATGAAACATTTGTCAGGTTAACGCTCGCCTCGTCATTTTGACCGTGAAGTTCCAAAGTTGCGGGCGACAGAATAAACTCTCTTTCCCGTTTTAGCGGGCCGCCCGCGCTTTGCTTGCCCTTCGTCTCGATCCAAAGCGACCCAACCAACGATAGGACCATGCCCTGCTCATCTTGAGTGACCACGACCGCGGCTTCCCACTTACGGTTGAAATTGCCTTCGTCCGTCGGAATGAACACGCCAAGATCCACGGTCGCGCTGGAGCGAGGCCCCACAGTGATCTTGCCTCCCGTGACGACATAATCCGTTTTCGGGATTCCAGAGTATCCGAACATGCGCTTTAATCCGACGACCTCGGACGGTTTTTTAACTTCAACCCTGAAAGTCCGCGACACATCGTCATCGTTATGAATCTCCAGCTTTCCGGTTGAGCTTTCCGTCTGCACATTTTTCCCAAGGGGCACATCCGTTAACAAAGCCCTGGACGGCTCCAGCCGGAAACCGCAGTAAGCGTTCGTAACGCAGAAAAATAAGAGCGATAAATATATTCCGATCTGAAAAACGCTAAGGAGGGGCGCCGATGTTTTATTCTGGCTATGGGGCAGGTTTAAAAATTCCTGGCATTCAATCCCCCCGATAAAAGGCTTGAAGCAAAAATGATTAGGCACGGACCTGATTGTATCAAATATAAAAATGATAGTTCAAGAATTGTTTTCTCTGCCGTTACGGGGCGTAGACAGCGTAAACCTGGTTGGTCAGATCCAGACTGACAAACTTTCCTGTTACGGATGAAGTTCCCACCACATAAAAATTCGCCCCGGGAGTTAACGTCCCGATCCCCACCTTTCCCGCCCCGTTCGGCATAATCGTAAAATCTTCGTTGCTAACGGTCGTTATGTCTGTCGTCGCTCCGGAGAACGTCAGCCCCGTGCTCCCCACAGTTTTGTTCGTTATGGTCTGAGTCTGGGTGGAGCCCACGACTTGCTGTGTCCCGGCAGTGGTTACATTGCCTTCCTTCGCGGCGGTCGATATTCCCACGATTGATCCGGCGGAGAGGTTCCCTATCACCGTTCCAGCGCCCAGCGTCTTGTTCGTCAAAGTCTGCGTGTCCGTATCGCCCACCAGCGCGCCCGTTGGCGCCGTCACCGCCGTGAACGCTCCCGCTCCGTTTCCTTTTAATATCCCGGTTAATGTCGTCGCTCCCGTTCCGCCGTAGCCCACTCCAATCGTGCCTCCGTTATACACCGTTCCCGCACCCAGCGTTTTGTTCGTTAAAGACTGTGAGTCCGAAGTGCCCACAA
>JANLTE010000076.1:0-6065 GCA_031362785.1 Elusimicrobiota bacterium | reverse complement strand
CGACTTTTGACAAAATTCAGGACCGCGCAGACTTCATCAATCAACTGCAGTTGCGCTACCCCTTTTACAAAGGAATTTACTTTATTGGTTCCACCGAGCTCGATTCGGAAGAAAACCTCGGACGCAAGCGCGAACGATACGGCGGCGTTGAAACCCGCGTCCGGTGGGATTTTTCCGATCTTTTTCAGTGGAAGAAGAAAAAATCGGATACCGAACCGCAAAAACCGTAAACTTCCTCAATTTGTGACTTTACTACCGGGAATTGTGAATCCACCCCTCTTTTAGTAGAATGTGGAAATTGTTTAGACATTGTTGCATTCTTTTCTCATTTTTTGGCCTTTTTTTGGGTTTATTCATGGTTTCGCGAGCTGTCGCCGCGGATGATAAACCTAAAGTCATCAAGGAAATCCAGATCAAAGGCACCAAAAATTTTAAGGAAAGGGCGGTTCGAGAACTCGTTCGAACCCGCCCCAAAGACTACTATTCTGAAAACGCCCTCCGAGAAGACGTTCAATCCATTTTAGGATCCGGTAACTTTGATGACGCCGAAGTAGAGACCGTAGACATCGCCAGCGGCGTGCGCGTGATATTTAAGGTAAAAGAGAAATCCATGGTAAAAAAAATTGATTTTACCGGAAACAAAAAAATTGGAAAGATGAAGCTGAAAGAAGATTTCGAATTAAAGGTTAAAGAAGGATTTGATTCCGCCAAACTTCAACATGGCATCGATAAAATTTTGAAGGTTTATGCCGATAAAGGATACCCGGACGCGAAGGTGGAACCGTTCACTAATTTCAACGAGGCGGACAACACGGTTGCGGTCAACTATGTAATCAAGGAAGGCAACCGAATTTTAATCGAAAGCGTCCAGTTTGACGGAATCTCGGCCTTTCCGGCTAAGAAGCTCCGCAGGTTGATGAAGACGAAGCGCAAAAAAGTGTTCGATCAGGAAAAGCTCACCAAAGACCGCGAGGAAATTGAACAGTTTTATAAAAATAACGGCTATGCGAAAGTAAAGGCCCTGGACCCTAAAATTGAGTATAACGAAAATCGGACCAAGATCACGATTCGCATTCCGATTGAAGAAAGTAAGCGCTATGTGGTGGGTGGCTTCGAGTTTGGCGGGCACACGGTCTACACGGCCGAACAGTTGACTAAAGCGGTGGAAATGAAAATCGGCGCGCTTTATAAACAGGAGAAATACGACGCGACCCTGCGAAATTTGAAGGAAATGTATCTTGAAAAAGGATATCTCTATTCGAAGATCGAGCCGGAAGAAGCCATCGATGAAGAAGCGTCAATGATCAAATATAAAATTCTGATCGATGAAGGCACGATCGTATACATTGACCGAGTGTTCGTTGAAGGATTAAAAAAAACCAAAGACAAAGTGATCCGACGCGAAATTCTCCTGAAGCCAGGGGACCCTTTTTCGTCCAGCAAACTCCGCCGCAGCCAGGAGAAAATATTTAATCTGGGGTTCATTGACGATGCGAAGCCGGACATTCAGCCCGCCCGCGACATCAACAAAGCGGACCTAATTATGGAAATTGTCGAAGGAAAGCCGGGAAGCTTGTCCGCGGGAGCGGGGTACTCGTCAACCGACCAGTTCGTGGGACAGGTTCAGCTTTCCCACTCGAACTTGTTTGGCCTCGCGCAAAAGCTGGCGCTCACTTGGGAGTTCGGAGCGCGACGGCAGAACTACGAAATTAACTGGACTGAGCCCTGGGCTTTCAACAAGCCCGTCTCCTTCGGAGTCGACGTCTATAACACGATTCGCGAACGGCTGTTCGATTCGGATTCGGGTCCCGATTACAGGGAAACGACTCGGGGCGGAGGCCTGCGGTTGGGCCCGCGTTTTTCCGACATTTATTCCCTGCTATTTTCTTACCAACTCAAGGAAAACAAAATTTCCAACGTATCGCAGCGCTTTATCAATGAAATTATAGAACAGACAAAAAATAAGTCATCGCTCACGACCGAACTGGCGAGGGATACGAGGGATTACTATTTTGACGCGGCGCGGGGAAATCGCCAGTCAATATCGGTTGAATACGCCGGCGGACCCATTTTACAAGGGGATACTCATCTTGTAAAATCTATCTTGTCTTCCAGTTGGTTTTTAACCGTTTTCCAAGCGGGAAACTATCCCTTCGTGTTTTCCCTAAACGGACGGGTCGGAGCGCTCCAGGAGTACGACACACGGAACTCCACTGACACCCAAACCATCTTACAGCTTGAAGGCTTCCGCGTGGGCGGCGCCGATTCCGTCCGCGGATATAACCCGGGCGGAGAAATTGGCGCGCGCGGCGGTGCGAGGGTGTTTAGCGTCTTTAACGCGGAATTTAAAATTCCGCTCTATGTTGAAAACAAGCGGCGAATTCTGCAGCTCGTGCTGTTCGCCGACATGGGCGGCGCCTGGCGGGCGCGACAGGATGTCCGGTTTGCGCTTGGAGACAGCCTCAATGAAGAGGATAATCAAAAGTATCTGAAGTCATCGGTTGGTTTTGGACTGCGCATCACGACACCCGTTTTTCCCATCCGCCTCGATTGGGGCTATGGGCTGAATCATAAAGCGGGTGAAGAAATAAGTCAAATACACTTTACCCTGGGAAACCTTTTCTAATGAACAACAAAAAATACATACTCATGCTCTGGCTCGTTGCGTTGGGAATTTCGGCCGTCAAGGCCATCGAAATTCCTTTGGAGAGTTTTGGCAAAGGGACGAAGGTGGCTTACGTTAACATGCATAAGGTATTCGAAGCTTATCCGGAAACGGAAAAAGCCCGTTTGGAGCTGACCGGACTTATCGAGGAAAAACGCTCCGAGATTTCCGCCAAGAAAGAAGAGATCGCGAAGTTGAAGGGAGAAATTGATTTTCTGAAACGACAGCACTCATCCGTCGATCCTTCCGTTGAAGCGCATCCAGCGGTTGAAGGAAAAAAAGAAACCGCAACTGAGTCACAACAACCGGCGCCCGATGGCGCGACGTCGCTGAGCCTGCCGGAAGGAAGCCCGCTCAAATTTTTATTCACCCCCCCTGGGGAGTCCACGGCTTCCGCCACTGCGGAACCCGAGGTTTCGACCGACTCCGAAAAAGCGAAACTCTTCATGAGCACGACGGCACCGCAAATTTTACCAGGAATCCCTTCACTGAAGCCTCAACTGGAGGACAAACAGGCATTACTCACCAGCAAGCAGGCTGATTTGGAAGCTTTCGTGGGAGCGACGGAATTAGAAATCAAAAACCTTGAAGAAGGAAAAACAATGACGCTGCTCGCGCGAATTTACAAAACGCTGGAAGAAATCGCGAACAAGGACGGGTACACCATCATCGTCGATAAAAATAACATCCTGTTCGGCGAAAACACGGTCGACATCACTGAAAACGTGATCTGGCGATTGTCGAATCCGGGAAAAAGGCGATGAGGCTCTCAGCGCGGGAAATTGCAGCACTGGTCGGCGGCCAAGTGGCGGGGGACGAATCTTTAATCGTCACAAACGCAGCCCCGCTCGCCGACGCAGGTCAAAGCGACCTTTCTTTCGTCGCCGAGGAAAAATATTACAAAGATTTAACGCCTTCCAAGGCGGGAGTGGTGCTGATCCATCAGGGAAAAACCGCGGCCGGCAAAACGGCGGTGCTCGTGGACCAACCGCAGATCGCTTTTCTTAAAATTTTAAACTTAATCGCGAAAGAAAAAGAAGACAAGCCCGTGGGCATTCATCCCACCGCGATCGTGGCCCAAGACGCAAAATTGGGCGCAAATGTAGCCCTTGGGCCTTATTGCGTCGTGGAGGCTGGCGTGCAAATCGGCGAAGGATCCAGCATCGGCGCGCTGAGTTTCATTGGAAAAAACGCGATACTCGGAAAAAATTGCCGGGTTTACCCGCGCGTAACGATTCGCGAAGAAGTCACTTTAGGAGATCGCGTGGCAGTGCATTCTGGCACCGTGATCGGGACCGACGGGTTCGGATACGCTTTCGTAAACAAGACTCACGTTAAAATTCCTCAGATCGGGACGGTGGAAATTGGCAACGACGTTGAAATTGGATCCAACGCCGCCATTGATCGAGCCACCATGGGCAAAACCGTTATTGGCGCGGGAAGCAAAATCGACAACCTCGTTCAAATCGCCCATAACGTCAAAATCGGAAATGGCTGCATCATCGTTTCACAGGCCGGAATCGCGGGATCCTGTACTCTTG
This sequence comes from Elusimicrobiota bacterium, assembly GCA_031362785.1. GTDB lineage: Bacteria > Elusimicrobiota > Elusimicrobia > 2-02-FULL-39-32 > 2-02-FULL-39-32 > JANLTE01. Next base: position 1,859 of record JANLTE010000076.1, on the reverse strand, counting down.
GAAATTTTGTGACGCTCGCAGGACAAGCGGGTATTGGAGATCACGTGAACCTTGGTGACGGTGTGATCGTGGCGGCTCAATCCGGAGTTCCCAATGACGTGCCCGCGGGTTCCATTATTTTTGGAAGCCCGGCGCGACCCATCCGGGAAGAGCGAAAGATTCAGGTCATTATCGGAAAACTGCCGGAGATTTACGACGATTATAAGAAAAGAAAAAAACAGTCCGAGCTCGCTTTGGAGCAACCCTCATAATGTTAAGGCAAAAAACAATTCAGCGCGAGGCGGTTTATAAAGGGATCGGCCTCCATACGGGGAATCCGTCCACTGCGCGCTTTCTTCCCGCTCCTCCCAACGCGGGCGTGACCTTCGTGCGAGTGGACTTGCCGGGCAGGCCCTCCATTCCCGCTCACATCGATTATGTCATCGGAGTCATTCGAGGCACGAGCATTGGTTTAAACGGCGCCCAAGTGCACACCGTAGAGCACGTCTGTTCGGCGCTTCTGGGCCTCGGGATAGACAATTTGATCGTTGAACTAGACGCCAACGAGCCGCCCGTCGCTGACGGTTCTTCCAAACCGTTTTTGGAAGCGCTCCTGGCCGCGGGCATCGTGGAGCAGGACGCGCCCAAAAAAATGTTTTCATTTACGGAACCCGTCCACTATCAGTTGAATGAAAGCGAAATTAAACTGGAGCCGGGAGCAGGCCTTGAAATTAACTGTAAGCTGGTTTATGACCACCCCATGATCGGAAAACAGGAAGCCGTCTTTCAGATTAACTCGGAAAGTTACGCTCGAGACATTGCCGCTGCGCGCACATTCTGCTTTGACTACGAAGTGGAGGCCTTAAAACGCAAGGGGTTGGCGCGCGGAGGGAGCCTGGACAATGCCGTGGTGATCGGGATGGACCGGATTCATAATAAAGAAAAGAAACTCCGTTATCCGGATGAGTTTCTCCGCCACAAAGTGCTCGATTTTTTGGGCGATCTTTATCTGCTTGGCCAGTCAGTCCAGGGGAAAATCACGGCGGTGAAGGTGGGCCATGGACACAACACCAATTTTGTGAGGGAACTCAATAAAATCAAAACGCTAGGAGAAGTGGCCCATGGATGAAACCACGTCGCAAAACTTAAAACCCGTCCGCACGCTGGACATTAACGACATTCAGAAAGCCATTCCGCATCGCTATCCATTTTTGCTGGTCGATCGAGTTCAGGTGATCGAAGAATCCAAGCGCGCCGTGGGCATCAAATGCGTTTCCATGAACGAATGGTTTTTTCAAGGACACTTTCCGGGCCGGCCCATCATGCCGGGAGTGTTGATCGTTGAAGCCCTCGCGCAGACCGCCTGCGCATTGTTTTTATCAAAACCTGAGTATTCCAATAAACTCGCCTTTTTCATGGGCGTGGACAACACAAAATTCCGAAGGCCCGTCGTGCCGGGAGACATCCTCGAGCTTCACATCGAAGTCTTGAAAGCCGGCAGCCGCGCCGGGAAAGCCAAGGGTGAAGCCAGAGTCGGAGGGGAACTCGCCACCGAAACTGAATTCACGTTCGCGCTCGTCGATAAATAATGGATCCCTTTGCGGTCGACCCCTCAGGGCTGTACAACACTGAGAGTCTGATTCACTCCACCGCAGTCGTTCACCCATCGGCACAAATAGCCAAAAACGTCATGATCGGACCCTACGCGATTATTGGCGAAAATGTTAAAATCGGGCCCGGAACCCGCGTAGGATCTCACGCCGTCATCGAATTCGCCGAAATCGGATCGGCCTGCCAGATCTTCTCTCACGCTTTTATCGGAACCGCCCCGCAGGATTTGAAATACCGCGGCGAAAAAACAAAAATCGTTATTGGCGACG
>JANLTE010000026.1:0-2558 GCA_031362785.1 Elusimicrobiota bacterium | reverse complement strand
AGAGAAAATAGTCCGGCGCAGTCTCCAGCGAAAACGCAGGGCTCGCGGGCGCCACGTGCGAATCCTCATAAACGATGTTCATCTGCCGAATGGAGCCGGTATCGAGACCCGTGAAAGCGGACAATGGAATCGTGTATTTCTGCCAAACATCAGTGATCGCGGGAGTGTTGGTGTGGTCGGGAATAAATACCGAATGAATCACGCCGCTGCCATTCGCCAATTCAATCTTGATCCGGTCCGGGCGAACCACCGAGGTTTGGGATTTTCGAACCCACATCGTGAGCTGGCTGCGCGAGGAAAAATTGTGCGGCTGCGGGTCATTGCCGTCAGAGCCACCGCCAAAAATGAAATACATCCCGGCAAAACCGGAGTTCACGTTGTAGCTCGACTGGAGACTGCGCGCCGCAGCGTGAAATACGAAGGGGGCATATTGGATATCATGAGTCGCCTCAAATCCGGCGTAAAATGAGCCCACGCTTCCTCCCAAGGCGTTCAGATTTAGGTTATCGCTGAACGAGTCGATTCGAACGGCCGGTAAAGCGTCGCTTCCAAATGAGAGCTGATCGATTTCAATAACGCCGCTAGTTTGAAAATTGCTCAGCGCCGCGTAATTGGACTCAAACACGAAATTGATTTGTTTAACGTCGGACAAGGAATTTAAATTCGCGAAAGCATCCAGCGGAATCTTCACTTCGGTTAAAAACGCCCCGGGCGGTTGATCCAAATAGTCGCTCAGGTTAACGACCGACTTGTCGCGAGAAGAACTGGCGCCGCTGATGTTGATGAGCTCAATTTTAAACCCCTGAGGCAAAAGCGAAGCGCCGCTCCGCACATAAAAACTCAGGTATTTGTACTGGCTAATGTCGCGGGCCCCGCCTCCGTCCGCGATATTAAATACGCATCCAGCGAAACTTCCAGCCGCCGTGACGTCATAGGTAAGCTGAAGCAATTTGCCGGTTCCGCCCAAAGCGTTGGCAGCAGAATAAGTGGAAGTGAACACAGCCCCGTTTGCGGCGAACGCGTTAAAATTTCCGCCCCAGAAATTGGGGTCCTGGCCGTCGTCAAAGTTGTCCACCAGAGAAGGGAGCAGGATCTGGGTAATAGCGGCCACCGTCGTGCCGGCAATCCGGGTTTGCGCGCGGGCGATGCCAGAAATTAAAAATGCGGCGATAAAACTATAGGCGACGATTTTAACTTTCATTAATTTATCAGCTCAATCTTTCCGTCACCGTCGATTTTAAATTTGAACGGTTTTTCCCTCTGTGACTTTTTGCCGTATTCGTCGCCGAAGTAAACGACGAACTTCGCGTCGTAGAGGCCCGGCTCCCAGGATGAACCCGCGCTGTGGGCTGTGTATTGGTGCGCGGCGGTCGGATAGACGGGAAACCCGTAATCCATTTTCGCTTCTTCAATCGGCATTCCCTCCTTGCTGATTTGAACGAACCCTCTGGGACGTAAATGCACGTTGCCGGAGTTTTGGACGTTGATCGAAAATTCGATGGGCGACTCAGCGCCGCTTTTGGAGAACCGCGCCGAAACCTCTTTAGTTTCGAGGCCCAGGGTCTCGCTCATTTTAGCCATGACATAAATCGGCACTCCGCTCTTTCGCTCCACGGTAACTCCTCCCATGGTGGGCTCCACCATGTGGACCTTGAAAAACACCATCACCATGGTCTCTCCGGTCAGGTCCCGCGGCACGGTGACTTTATATTTAACATATTCTATCTGGTTGGGTTTCAACTTAAAGGGCTTGGATTTAGATAATTTGAGCCAACCCGTGAATGGCATCAAAGCCATTCCGGTTGCGCCATTAAACGCTTCGGGAGAGACCTCGACATCGACATCCTGGTCCATCGGATTTTTGACGGTGAATACCCCCGATACTTTTTTTCCCGCCGGCTCGAATATTTCCACGGTCACGGGCTGAACGTTTACAAACGCCATCAGGCCCGTGTTGAATGAGAGGGTGAAGAACCCAACAATAAGAATTTGACTGGCGATTGTTTTCATGATCCCAAGTCCTTCACCCGAGGAAAGCGCCCGAAGGCGCTCTCCTCGAATTTAGGGACTAAGTACAAATTACAGGTTGATCAATTCCAATACTAAGTTGGTGTTGTAGTTTGCCGCAGCGGCGTTGCTTACATCACCCTTGTAATAGGTGAAGAAAGGCGAGCTGGGCGTGGCCAATGCTTGTGAACCGCCGACGTTCGGGCGAACGATGCGGGTCTCACCGGGAGCGCCGAAGGCGATGTTTGTGAAACCGCCAGCGTCTGCAGCTGAGAAGCTTGAATCGCCGACCGCGTTGGGGTCATCCACATCGTGGGCATCTTTCAAAAACGTCCAGCCGTTGATAACGGAATTTGCGGGATTCGCGACTCCATCGACGGTAGCGGCAGGACCGCTAGCAATGGTGTTCGGGTTGTTCAGCCAAGCCATTGGGATTTTGGTCCCGGGGACGTCACCCTTTAAACCGCCGTACTGGAAACCCCAGGTCGTGGTCGAAGGTGCGGCAGTGAAGTTATTGCTGTACATCCGCAATTTCCACGCGAGCGCATTGT
>JANLTE010000006.1:0-2992 GCA_031362785.1 Elusimicrobiota bacterium | reverse complement strand
CTTTTGGCGCTAAGGTTTTAAAGATCGGCTCGACCGAATCCAAATCTTTTCGTTCCCCTCCCACCATCGTGCAGTAACCAATTTTTAAGCCCCAGATTCCCCCGCTGACCCCAGCGTCCAAAAAGCGAATGCCCTTGGTTTTAAGCAGTTCCGAGTGACGAATGTCTTCCTTATAGTAATTGTTAGCGCCATCGATCAAAAGATCGCCTTTAGAAAGGAGCCCCGCAAACTCATTGATGTGATCGTCCGTAGTCGCACCTGCCGGCAACATGAGCCACACCAAGCGCGGCGATTTTAATTTTTTTACAACTTCCTTTAACGAATATGCTCCGATCGCCCCCTGTGACTCAATTTCCTTAACTTTATCAGGGTTGCGATTATAGGCAATAACTTCATGCCCGCCTTTCATCAAACGAAGAGCCATGTTCATTCCCATCCGTCCCAAACCAATTATCGCGATTTGCATTTTATTCCCACTCCTTTTTCAGTGGTATCAAAACGGCCCGACAGGTATTTCACCGACGTTATTATAAATATATTTGGGCTGATATCCGTAGAGACGAACGTTTGCCAAACGAGTGACGCCTGAAAGAACCAAAATCGTCTGCATTCCAGACTCAATGCCGCCCACGATATCGGTATCCATCCGATCGCCCACCATGAAGGTTTCCGCGGAATGGGATCCCAAAAACCGGAGCGCCATGCGCATAATGAGGGGGCTGGGTTTGCCGATAAAGTAGGGTAAGGTTTGCGTCGAAAGCTGGATGGGAGCAATGAGCGATCCGCAGGCGGGAACCACGCCCTTATCTGTTGGTCCCGTTAAGTCCGGGCTCGTGCCGATTAAGCGCGCGCCTGCCATAACCAGATGGACCGCTTTTGAAATTTTTTTGTAATTGTAGTTCTCCGAACTTCCGACAATGACATAGTCCGGATCATGATCGGTGATTATATAACCGATGTTCCGCAGCGCGTCCAGCAATCCGTTCCCGCCGATCACATAGGCGCGGCCCCCTGGCTTTTGAGAATTGAGAAACGCGGCCGTTGCCAGAGCTGCCGTAAAAAAGTTTTCAACGTCGACGTGAATGCCAAGTCCCGACATCTTCTTTTGAAGTTCTCGAGGGGTTTTTTCCGCATTGTTGGTGAGAAAAACAAACTTATGACAACCCTTCTTCAGACGCTCTACAAACCTTTTCGCCCCGCTAATCAACCGCGAACCGCGGTAGATCACCCCATCCATATCGCAAATAAAGCTGGGGGCGTTGAACTGAGCCATGGAACCTATACGTTGAATCCGGCGCGTACGGACTGTGTCAATTCATCGAGGGTTTGAACAAGAGATCCGGTGATGTGAATCCAAACCGCTCGGCGGTCATTTGCGTCCAGCGCGCGAAAATCGCCGAGAGCCTGAGCCATTTCCAATTGACCAAAAGTAAAATTTTGCTCCGGCACTTGGAGGTCATTCTTGGGGTCGCCCGTCAGTATGAAGAAAACCCCGTTATTGCCGCCGCCTTTATGAAGCTGTCCCGTCGAGTGCAGATAGCGCGGACCATATCCGAATAGCGTCGATTTTTTAGCGATGACTTTCAACGCGTTCCTAAGTTCAGACAAAGACTTGTCGATTGCCGGGTCAAACGGAAAATAAGCTAAAATTCCGAAATAATCGCCCGCGCCGTTGCGCTCTACAAATTTCCGGAGCAGACTTTTCTGTCCGTTCGACGACTCGGCGTTTTTCATGCTCGCGCGGCTGAATGTCGCCTTAAATTTTTTGCCCTGGAGGTGGACCGCTGGCATCGACAGAGAGCCTTTGACCGATAAATCTTTCAGGATCAATTTTGTCACGTCTTTCGCTGATTGAACGTCGGGCTGATCAAACGCGTTAATGCTAAGAATTGAACAAGCCGCCGCCGTCGCGATTTCCCAGCGCAGCATCTCGGCTCCCAAATCAAGCTCATTTTCAATTTGGATGCGAACCACGGGATGCTTTTTTTCGAGCGCCGTGAGTTTAATTTCAATCGGCTTCGGATTTTTCCCAAACGAAACCGAAACGAACAGACGGTCACCGCCGTACTCTTCTGGAGTACCCAAATTTTCGCCCGCAATGGGAACAACGCCTTTGCCTTCCTTCCCGCTCGATTCGGCCACGAGCTGCTCGATCCAAAGCCCAAACGATTCGATCTCTTTGGAAAGGATCAGGGTCACCTTATCTCGGCCCGCTTTCGCCAGCTCGCCAAGTACCGCCCCAAGGACCACCGGCTGATTGTCCTGAATGGGCACTTTCGGGGAAGAGTTCTCTCCCATTTCGATCGCGCGCTCAATGAGCTCTTGAACGTCCATGCCAGCAATCGCCGCCGGCACGATCCCAAAATAAGACAGCGCGGAAAACCGCCCGCCGATGTCCGACGGGTTTAGAAAAATTCTCTTAAATCCCATTTCTTTCGCGACGCCTTCAAGGTAGGAGCCCGGATCAGTGATGGCGACGAACTGCCGGCCGTTTTGTTTCGCGCGATCAAAGAAATAATTGTAAAAGCTAAGCGGCTCGATGGTTGCTCCGGATTTGCTTGCAACGATAAAAAGCGTCTTGGCTAGTTTAATCGATTTTTCAACCTGGGCCACCCATCCCGGATCCGTGCTGTCGAGGACGTGCAGTTTGGGATAACCTTTTTTTACGGACAAGCTCCGTCGAAAAACTTCCGGAGCCAGACTCGACCCGCCCATACCAAGAAGCACGACGTCGGAGAACCCTTCACTTTTAACGGTGCCGGCGAATTGAGCTAACTCCTCCAGCCGAGGTTCCACCCACTCCGCAACCTTCAGCCATCCAAGGGAATTTTTGATGATGGCCACATGTTTCGGATCGGTCTTCCAGAGCGTCGCGTCTTTGCCCCAGAGGCGCGATACGAATTTGTTGCCCTTCATTCGTTCGAGCGCTGCCTGGACTTTCGGCTGATAAATTCCAATGCTCAAATCCTGCGTGAAGTTCGTAACCGTGGGT
>JANLTE010000384.1:0-7214 GCA_031362785.1 Elusimicrobiota bacterium | reverse complement strand
GAAGAAAATATCCGCGAAACCTCCTCGAAGTGGATTGAGCAAAATATTCCCAAAAACAGCACGATCGGGATGATACAGTTCGCCTCTCAGATGCCGTCGATCTTACGCGCGTATCATGCGCCGTACACCCTGCGCGTCGGGACCAACGAATTGATCGACAGCAAATATAAGGGAAGTTCGATCGGGTTGGACTTGCCGGTTTCGCGGTTGGAAGAAATCGCAAAAAATTCGGACTACCTTGTGCTGACGGAGCACGAATACATGTACTACGCTCATCCGAAGCTCGAACACCTTTTTCCGGAGCAGTCTAAAATTTTGAACAAAGTCATGCGCGAGTTGGATGAAGTGGCCCGATTCGAAAAAGACGCTGAGTTCTTAGGGTTTGTGTTTCCTAAAAAAACGCCGCCGCAGGAATGGATGAACCCAAACGGGACCATCCTTATATTTGAAAAGCGGGTCGCAAATTCAAAGGAGAAACCGTAAATGGACTTTTGGAAAGATCGGACGGTTTTGGTCACGGGAGCGCACGGATTTACGGGATCGCACCTTTGCCGAGAACTTTTGCGCGACGGAGCAAAAGTTAAAGCGCTGCACAAGAAAGATGGGGATTTAGAAAACTTGTCAGACATCCGAAATCAGCTTAGTTTATGCGAAGGTGACGTTTTAGATTTTGACGGACTGCTGAAACATCTCGAAGGGGTCGATTTCGTTTTTAACCCTGCGGCCGTCGTTCCCGTTATGGACGCGCGAAAGAATCCGCAGCGGAGCATGAGCGTGAACGGGATCGGTTCCTTTAACGTCGCCTACGCGGCCATGAAGTCTGGCGTCAAGCGCATGGTGCATGTGAGCACTTGTCATGTTTACGGAAACCTGCCGGAAAGCGAGCTGCCCATCCGCGAAACCGCGACGCCTCGTCCAGGAGATCTCTACGCCGTTTCGAAATATGCCGCTGAGATCTATTTGCGCCCCTTGATCGACGAGGGTTTCCCTGTTATTATCACGCGTGCGTTCGCAAAATACGGCCCCGGACAGGGCCCCCAATACTTCATCCCTCGAGTGATCACGCAACTTTTGAACGGAAAAAACCCGAAGCTTGGCAGCCCGAAGCCTTCGCGCGACTATTCATATGTCGCGGACGTCGTGAAGGGCTACATGCTCGCCTTAGAGCGCGGAAAAGCGGGAGAAATTTACCATTTCAGCTCGGAAAACGAAACTTGCATGGGAACCGTTTATGATATAATCAAAAAACTTTTGAAAATCAGCACGGAACCTTCATGGAACGAAGAAACGAGACCGCAAGACATCATGAGACTTTTCGGCAGCTCCCAGAAAGCGCGCGAGCAGCTGGGGTGGAAGCCAGTAATTTCTTTGGAAGAAGGACTAAAACTGACGATTGATTGGTGGAAAAGTAAAATGGCAAAAACCAATTCCGCGGCGAACCGCTCATGATCATTTCCAGGACACCCTTCCGCATATCTTTTTTTGGCGGCGGGACCGACTATCCGGTTTGGTGCCGGGAAAATAACGGCGCGGTGATCGCAACGACCATCGACAAGTATTGCTACGTCACCTGCCGGTATCTTCCTCCATTTTTTGACCATAAATTCCGCATCGCTTATTCGTTCATTGAGCACGCCAAACGCATTAACGACATCAGACACCCTTCTGTCAGGGCGTGCCTCAATTACATGAAGGTGAGCCACGGACTCGAGATCCATCACGATGGAGACCTTCCCGCCCGGACTGGGCTTGGATCCAGCTCCTCCTTCACCGTGGGCTTGCTGCACAGCCTTTACGCCCTGCAGGGACAAATCGTCTCGCGCAAGCAGCTCGCGCGCGAAGCCATCCACGTTGAACAGGACCTCATTAAGGAAAACGTCGGGAGCCAGGATCAGATTTCCACCGCGTTCGGGGGCCTAAACCTCATTGAATTTCAGCCGGGCCAGGATTTTAAAACATATCCCATAACGCTTTCCACAAATCGGGTGAATTTTTTGCATTCCCACCTGATGCTGGTTTTCACCGGATTTTCCAGAATCGCTTCGGAAATTGCCGGAAAGCTCGTGCGCTCCACCAAACAGAAACATAAAGAACTCAAGGTCATTCATCAAATGGTGTACGAAGCGATCAACATTTTAAACGATAAAAATGACCTCTCGGATTTCGGGAAGCTCTTACACGAAAGCTGGAAGCTGAAACGAAGCTTAACTGACAACATTTCAACGCCCGTCATCGACGAAATTTACGAAACCGCCCGCAAGTCGGGAGCGCTTGGCGGAAAAGTTCTGGGCGCGGGAGGCGGGGGGTTTGTTTTGCTTTTCGCAAAACCGGAACACCATCCGGCCATTCGAAGAAAACTCAAAAAATATCTTCACGTCCCTTTTCAGTTTGAAAACGCCGGATCTCAAATTGTATTTTACAAAAGAGATGGAATCGAGGAAGATTGAAAGGGCTTGATATGAAGGACTTCAAACAAAATTCGGTGGATTACGGCAAGGTCGTCGTCCAAAAACCCTGGGGCTACGAATACTTAATGTACGAAAACGGCACCGTGGGGATTTGGTTTTTACACTTGAAACAGAACGCGCGAACTTCGATGCACTGCCATCCCCATAAAAAAACGGGGCTGATCGTCCTTTCGGGCGAGGCGAAACTTTCTTTTTTGAACGACTCCACGATCCTGAAACCGCTTAATAAAATGATGATCCGCGAAGGGTTGTTCCACTGCACGACAGCGGTTTCAGACGGCGGCATCACCATGATCGAGGTTGAGACCCCCTGCGACAAGGAAGATTTAGTGCGAATGGACGATGAATATGGCCGCGAGGAAAAACCCTACGAGGGCAAAGACGCTTTCTCCCCTATCACAGAAAAGCACGAGCGCCTCAGCCACCCCGCCGAGGGAAAAAGGACCGAACACCGGGTGGGGGAATGCGTGATGTTTGCCGAAAAGATAAAAGACATTTCGAAACTGTGCGCGCGCCCGGCCGGAGAAGTAATCGTTGTTCTGGAAGGCGGATTAAAAAGTAAATCGGGCGAGCCGGTTTTGAGCGCGGGGGACGTGGTGTCGTCCGACACGCTGCACCGCCTTGCGGAGCGCTTCCACTGCCCGGACGGCGCAACAATCTTGTCGCTCCGGAAAATAATTTAACTTGACTGGGCCATCTGAATTGACCTCCTCCCCAAAAATCATACCTTCGCCACAAGCCTCCAAACTGCGAGATCCGAACCTCGGTCGGATCGAGAGGCTGTCAAATAAATTTCCCAAGGAAAAAACACTGTCGTTTTGGAAAAAAACTGCGTCCAACCGGGCTTTTGAATTCGAGACTGCGAGAGTTTACAATACCGGCATCATCAAAATGCCTATTTACTTGTCAGTGGGCCAAGAGCACATATCTGCGGCCATTTCCGAAATCGCCAAGGACCCTTTGATTTTTGCTCAACACCGAGGCCATTCCTATTACATGTCCTTTGGCGGTGATTTACGAAAGTTAATCGATGAGCTGCTGCACCGCCCAACGGGTTGCGCGGGCGGAATGGGCGGCTCGGCCTCCATTCACGAACCTACTATCGGAATGTATGGCCACAGCGGTTTAATGGGCGATCAAGTTCCCATCGCGGTCGGCGCGGCACTGGGCTCTGGAAAAACCGTCTTAACCGTGACAGGAGACGCCTCCGTTGAAGAAGATTATGTTTGGGGAGCCATGGGCTACGCGGCGACGAAAAAACTTCCGGTCCTTCTGATTTGCGAAGACAATGATTTATCGATACTCACTCCCGTGGCAACCCGGCGCAATTGGAACGTCGTTAATTTCGCGAAGGGTTTGGGAATCCCAGCGGTGGACATCGCCGACGACCCCTGGCTCATCGCACATTGGGTGAAAAATTTTCTCCCGCAACTGCCCGCGGTCATCAACGTCCGTACAGTCCGAAATTTGTGGCATGCGGGAACAGGCAATGACGGAACGCCGGAGTGGGACCGATACGCTCTTATTAAGGAAGAGTTTAAAAATTTAGGCCTCGAAAAAGAAATGTTGCAGATCGAATTAGAGGCCCAGGAGACGGTAAAAAGACTATGGCAGGAACAGTTGCAGAAACCATCCAAGAAATAACCCGAAACCACCTCAAAAACGATAAGGGCCTGCTCTTCGGCCAATGCGTTACGGCCGTGGGATGGATCGGCGGAACCGTTCCGCAAATGACCGAAGAAGAAGGCATCGTGGAACTCTCCATGGCGGACGTCGCCGGGCCCGGCATTTGCGTGGGCGTGGCTCTCATGGGACGGCGGCCGATTTTCGTCATCCGATATCAGGGTTTCATGTGGTACAACGCTTCGCCCATCGTCAATTATGCCGCAAAATCCAAAGCCGTTTGGGGCGTGCCTTGCCCGATTTTCGTGCGGTCGCTCGCGATGGAAGGAGGCATGGGTCCCGTTGCAAGCGCGGCCCACCACAGCATGGTGCATCGCATGCCCGGCCTTCCGATTAGCGCTCCGATGACGCCCGGAGAATACCGCAAAACCTGGAACTGGTTCATGGAACACGACGACCCAATTTATGTGAGCGAGCACCGGAAAAGTTTTCCCGTAAATTACGAGATGCCCGATTCGACAAAAAATAATTCTAAGATTTCAATTTTCGGCATCAGCGCATCTCGATTAAACGCGATCGAAGCTGTTAAACAGCTGGAAGCCGAAGGGTTTTCCTGCGATCTCTTTCACCTCATGTGGATTAAACCTTTTGACGTTACCGAAACCATGGTGAAGTCTCTAAAAACTACGGGTCTAGGCCTCGTGATCGATTCCGACTTCGAAATTGGCGGAACCGTGCGCTCGATCGCGTACGACTTAATGCACGCCTCGGGCGTTCCGGTGCACGCGCTGGGCCTCGAAGACCGGACAGCGGGTTTCGCGCCGCACTTCGATAACCCCACGCCCACACCCGAAAAAATTTACACGCGCATCAAAGAGCTCCTTAAAAACAAAAAATGAAAATCGGACTAGTCCAGATTAACAACAGCTTTTCCGGGCAAAACTACCTTCCCTATTCCGTCGGAATCCTTCAGGCCTACGCTCAGAAATTTCTCAAAAACCCCGGAACTTATGAGTTTCTCCTTCCGATCTACAGGCGCATGCCCATTCAGCCGGCGGTGGATCACCTGAAGCATTCCGAGATGGTGTTTTTCAGCGCCTACGTCTGGAACGCCCACATTTCCTTCGAAATCGCCAAAAGTTTAAAGAAAGCGAAGCCCGATATTTTAATCGTGTTCGGAGGCCCGCACGTGCCAGACCGCTCCGAGGAATTTTTAAGACAACACTCGTTTATCGATATGGCCTGTCACAACGAAGGGGAAAACGCGTTCGTCTCCATCCTTGAAAACGCGGGGTCCGGAAAATGGGAAGATATCCCTTCGATCAGCTATTTAAAGAAAGATGGTAGCTATCAGCTAAATCCACGGGCGGAACGGCTCAAAGACTTGTCGGTCATTCCCTCTCCTTATTTAAGTGGAATTTTCGATCCTCTCATGAAAGCGAACCCAAACGAACAGTGGCTCGTACTCTGGGAAACGAACCGGGGATGTCCGTTTTCCTGCACCTTCTGCGACTGGGGTTCCGCCACGCAAAGCAAAGTGTTCCAATTCGACATGCCGCGCTTGTATAAGGAACTGGATTGGGTGGCGCAGCATAAAATTGAGTTCATGTTCTGCGCCGACGCGAATTTCGGAATTCTTCCGCGCGACTTAGACATCGCGCTCTATGCCGCCGAGACCAAGAAAAAATACGGATACCCGCAGGCTCTCTCGGTCCAAAACACCAAAAACGCGACAGAGCGGGCCTATCAGGTCCAAAAAACTCTGGCGGTCGCGGGACTGAACAAGGGCGTCACCATCGCGTTTCAATCGATCGACCCGGACACCCTCAAAAATATTAAGCGCGACAATATTTCTTCTGAATCGTTTCGCGAACTACAACGACGCTTCACAAGAGATGGCATTGAAACCTACAGCGACATGATCCTGGGCCTTCCCGGAGAAACCTACGATACTTTTTCCGACGGCGTTTCAGCGACAATAGAAAACGGCCAGCACAACCGCATCCAATACGGGAACCTTTCGATATTGCCGAACGCGGAAATGGGCGACCCCGAATACCAAAAGAAGTTCGGGATGAAGACGGTCCGGGTGCGCGAAGTGATTTACCACGGTGTCATCACGCCGACCGAAGGGGAAATCTCGGAGTACTCCCAGCTCGTGATCGAAACCCGTTCCACACCCCGAGAAGATTGGGCCAAAACGCGCGCGTTCTGCTGGATGAGCGCGCTCCTACACTTTGACAAAATTTTTCAAATCCCGTTCGTCCTAATGCATGAGGAGTATAAAATTAGTTATCGCGATTTGATCGAAATTTTTTCCGAGGAACGGTTTAAAAACTGCCCCACGCTCTCTGAAGTGAGGAACTTCTTTCTTAACAAGGCTCGGAGCATTCAGCAGGGCGAAGTGGAATATGTCGCGGGGGCCGATTACTTGAACATATGGTGGCCCGCCGATGAATACATGCTGATCGAGCTCGTGCGCAAAGGAAAAATCGACGCCTTTTACGCCGAGGCAGAGTCCGCGCTCCTCGCTTACTTTAAAGCTAAGGGGATCGAAATCGACACGGCGCTTCTCCATGAAGCCATTGATCTAAACCACAAATTGATCAAACTGCCCTTTCAAAAAGAAGACATCGCTCTACCGGCGTCGCACAACATAATTGAATTTTATCAGGCGGTACTGCGCGGGCTTCCCATCCCGCTTGAAAAAACCAGAAGCATGTATCATGTGGACCGGACGACCAAAACCTGGGACAGCTGGGACCGGTGGTACCGCGAAGTTGTCTGGTACGGAAATAAAAAAGGCGCCTACTTGTACGGCGCGACGCCGGCCGAACCGGAAAAGGCGGGACACTATTGAGCTTCGATTTTAAAGGAAAAAAAGTTTTAGTGGCGGGCGGCACGGGACTTATCGGCATTCCACTGGTTGAACTTTTGTTCAAGGAAGGAGCGCAAGTTCGAATCGCATCGCTCGATGATCCCTCCAGGGCTCACCCCAAAGCTGAGTTTAAGCAGGTAAACCTGATGAACTTTGAAAACTGCAAAAAGGTTTCGGAAGGCATGGATTACGTTTTTAATTTACTCTGCGTAAAAGGTTCACCCGCCGTCACGCGAACCAAGCCC
>JANLTE010000330.1:0-5898 GCA_031362785.1 Elusimicrobiota bacterium | reverse complement strand
CGCCGGAACATAGGTGGATGGGATCTCTTTTCCAGCCATTTGGCGCGGGCTTCGGCATTTCGGCAATGATTCTTCCTTATTAATGAGCGAACCGCCTCCCCAAGGTAATGTAAAATGGATAATCTGAAAAGGGGTGCGCGAAATCTCGCACAAACTGCGCGCGCTTCTCAACTCGCGTTTATGCCTCTGCCCATAGTCGAAAAGGAGCGCAAAAGTCTTATATTTTTTGGATTTCGCCCAGTAAAGGCAGGTGGCCGAATCCAATCCGCCCGATAGCAAAACGATCGCTTTTTTCACAGAATGGAGAATAGCAATTTAGGGCGTTCGACGCAAATTTAGTAAAATTGACCGATGTTATTATCTGATTTCGATTATCCGCTTCCAAAAGAGCTCATTGCCCAAGAAGGCTTGGCGAACCGCGAAGACGCAAATCTGTTGGTTTTGCGCGGCGACGCTCCCCGCGAACACCGCCAAATTAAAGACTTCGCCGAATATTTTCAAAAAGGCGACCTGCTAATTTTAAACAATACGAAAGTGGCCAAAGCGAAGTTGATCGGGAGGAAATCAACAGGAGGGAAAGTCGATTGTCTCGTTTTGCCGCAGTTGAACGGGAGCGCTTCGAAAAATTCTAATTCCGTTCGCGACGCGCTCATCCGCGGATCTAAGATGCGGCCGGGAACCACGATCTATTTTGACGGGCCCACCGGTCAAAGCAAGCTGCAGGCGAAAATCCTGGAAAACACAAAAGGCGCTCAGTTCAGGATCGAATTCGATAACCCCGATCAAATTGAAGACGCAGGCGTGCTGCCGATTCCGCCTTACATTAAGAAAAAACTCGAGGATCCGGACCGGTACCAAACGGTTTATTCGGAAAAATGGGGATCGCTCGCGGCCCCCACGGCGGGCCTCCATTTTACGCCGCGATTAATGAAATCACTCGAAGAAAAAGGCGTGGCGTTCGCGTTCCTGACGCTCCATGTGGGGATCGGAACTTTCGCGCCGATCCGCGCCGAGACGATTGAAGACTGGAAAATGCATCCGGAATATTACGAAGTGAGCGCGGAAAGCGCCGATAAAATAAACTCGAGTCTCGCTGCCGGACGAAGGTGTTTCGCCGTCGGCACCACCAGCGTCCGCACCCTGGAAAGCGTGACGCAAAACAATAAAGTTTCGGCGGGATCGGGCTGGACTGATATTTACATCTATCCCGGCTATCAATTTAAATTTCCCTATGGAGGCCTCTTGACCAACTTTCACCTGCCGCGATCGACCCTACTTTTACTCACCAGCGCGTTCGCCGGAAAGGAACGGCTATTCGAGGCCTACCGCGACGCGATATCTCACAATTATCGTTTCTTTAGTCTGGGCGACGCGATGCTGGTGATCAACTAACATGGCCTTCAAAATAATCTCTCGAGATAAAGACTCGAGCGCGCGAGCCGGAATACTCGCAACTGAGCACGGCGAAGTGAAAACGCCCGCGTTCATGCCCGTTGCCACCAAAGGTTCCGTCAAAACGGTTTCCGTTGATGAACTGCATGAAATCGGAACCGAAATGATAATTTCAAACGCGCTTCACCTCTATGTTCGACCCGGAGAAAAGAACATCGCGCGAGCGGGAGGGCTCCACAAGTTCATGCGGTGGGACGGGTCCATCATCACCGATTCGGGCGGCTTTCAAATCATCCGCAAGAATTTCAATATTAAAATTACTGATGACGGACTTAATTTTAAGGATTTTTTTAACGGTTCGCAGCGGCTTTATACCCCTGAGATCTGCATGGACATGCATAAGGCCATCGGCTGCGACGTTGCAATGCTGTTAGATGATTGCCCGCAGCACGACGCTCCTCCCGCCAAAATCCGGGAAGCGACCCAGCGCTCCGTCGATTGGGCGAAGCGAGGCATCGAATACGGGCGCAAAATTGGCGTGCCTCAAATATTCGCCATTACCCAGGGAGGCACGGATTCGACCTTGCGCGCCTGGTGCACGGAACAGATGGAAAAGTTAAATCCGGACGGTTACGGCATCGGAGGGCTTTCGATCGGGGAATCCAAGGAAGACATGATGCGCCTCTTGAGCGAATCGACCCACTTGTTGCCCGTGAACAAACCGCGCTACCTGATGGGAGTCGGATCCATCCCCGAACTTTTAGACTCCATCGCGCTCGGTGTAGACATTTTCGACAGCACGTTTCCCACACAATGCGCGCGCCACGGTACGATCTTCACCCATGACGGCCGCTTCAACATGCGAGGCCAAAAGCTGGAGGAGGACGATCGTCCGCTCGATGAAAAATGCGGGTGTTCCGTCTGTAAAAAATACACGCGCTCCTACATTAACCACCTTCTGCGCGAACATGAAATGCTCGGCATGAGATTAGCGAGCATTCACAACCTGTTTATCATTTTAAACCTGGTCAGAAACGCCCGGCAGGCGATCCTAGATGGACGTTACGAGAACTTCAGGCGGGAATTCCTTGCAGGGTTCGCTCCCGCTGAAAAAGAGAAGGCCGCTACTGAGATTTGATAGAATGGTGGACCTCAAGTGAACCAAGCTCCGGCAAATATTCTAAGATTCATCGATGAGCGTCCGCGCGTCGTCGCGACTCTTTTCGGCTCAAAAGATTTTTTAGCTCAAGCCAAAAAAGCAAAAAAAGACCGCGCCGATATCCTCGAACTCCGCGTCGACAGTTTAAGTGACAATGGTCGGAGCGAGATTGTAGCAATTATCAAAAAAATAAAAGCCGCCACTCGTTTGCCGGTCCTGGTAACCGTCCGCGATCCCAAGGAACAGGGGACGATCAAAAATCTATATCGATTGAGCGACGCAGAAAGACTTCGTCTATTTTCGCAATGCCTGCCATGGGTGGATCTGATCGATGTGGAATTAAATGGCAAAATTACCTCCGCCGTAATGAAGCGGGCCCGCGGATCAAAAGTAAAAATAATTCTGTCTCACCATAATTTTTCGAGGACTCTGAAAAAGGGAGAGCTTAGAAAATTAGCTCAGAATTTTAAAAAATTGAAGGGAGATATTTTAAAAATTGCCGCTAATCCGCGCGACCGGCTTGAGGTTCTAAACTTTATGCTGGAGTGCCTTTCGCTCCGGTCAACCCGAAAAGCCTTTATCGCGATGGGAGAGCCCGGAAAAATTTCTCGCCTGGCCGGATTTTGTTTCGGATCGTGCCTGACATACGGTTTCGCGTCGCGCTCGGCGGCGCCCGGACAATTGCCCGTGAAAGACCTCGCACAAATTTACGCGCAGCTGGAACCTTCCCGTTAAGCCATGAGCAAATTTCTCGAAGCCCTTTCCAAAAAAGTTCTGGTGTTCGACGGCGCCATGGGGACCAACCTCCAATACATGAACCTCACGCCCGAGGATTTCAACGGTAAAGACGGGTGCAACGAATATCTCGTTATAACCAAACCCGAAGCGATAGCTGCGGTTCACGAAAGTTTCCTTGAAGCGGGTTCGGACATCATTGAAACGGATACTTTCGGGTCGAGCCGCATCGTGCTCGCGGAATATGAATTGGGAGATCTTACGCTAGACTTAAACCGCAAGGCGGTCGAGCTGGCCCGAACATGCGCGAATAAATATTCAACCCCCGATAAGCCGCGATTCGTCGCGGGCTCGGTGGGACCTACGACCAAGCTTCCGACGCTCGGTCATATTTCCTTCGATGATATGTATGCGGGCTACTGCGAGCAAATTACGGGACTCCTTTTGGGTAAGCCGGACGTCATTCTAATCGAAACTTGCCAGGATTTACTGCAGATCAAAATCGCGGTGATCGCGGCCAACGAAACCATGGAGAAAATGTCCTTTCGCGTCCCGATCATGGTACAAGTTACCGTTGAGCAAACGGGAACCATGCTGCTTGGGAGCGAAGTGGGCGCAGCGCTTACCGCACTGGAAATGCTTCCCATCGATCTGATCGGAATGAATTGCGCCACGGGACCCCGGGAAATGATCGACAACGTCCGCTACCTGACGCAACATTCGCTCATTCCCGTTTCGATTCAGCCCAACGCCGGGCTTCCCGAAAACGTGGGAGGGCGCGCGGTTTATAAATTAACCCCGACTGAATTGGCCGATTTCCATGAACGCTTCGTTAAGGAGTTCGGGGTCAATATTGTCGGGGGATGCTGCGGCACCACGCCCGCGCACTTGGCGGAAGTCGTTAAGCGAGTCGGAGGATTAACGCCGAAAAAGCGGACCATTGAACACGAGCCGAGCGCCGCCAGCCTTTATTCTTCCGTAACCTATCGTCAGGAACCTCCCCCGCTTCTGCTGGGCGAGCGGACCAACGCCAACGGGAGCCGCCTTTTTAAACAGCTTCTGGAGAAAGAAGATTACGACGCCATCACGGAGATGGCGCGCGATTCCGTTAAAGAGGGCTCGCACATGCTCGACGTCTGCACCGCCTATGTTGGGCGAAACGAAACCAAGGACATGATCGAGGTGATCACGCGGCTGAACCAGCAGGTAACGGTACCCATCGTGGTCGACTCCACCGAAGCGCCGGTCATTGAAGAGGCCTTAAAGCGCATCAGCGGGAAAGCAATTATTAACTCCATCAATCTTGAAGACGGGGAAGAGCGCATGAAGAAAGTGTGCCCTATGGCCAAACGCTATGGCGCCGGACTCATCGCGCTCACTATCGATGAAAAGGGTATGGCCAAAGACCGCCACAAGAAATTTGAAATCGCGCAGCGCATTTACGATATAGCGACGAAAAAATACGAAATTCGCGGCGAGGACCTATTCTTCGATACGCTCACTTTTACACTTGGAAGCGGAGACGCGGAGTTCAGAAACGCCGGAATTGAAACCATTGAAGCGATTACTCTGATTAAACAAAAGCTTCCGGGAGTTCGAACGGTTCTGGGCCTCAGCAACATTTCTTTTGGCCTCGATCCGGAGACCCGCGCGGCGATCAACAGCGTGTTCCTCCACTATGCGATCCAAGCAGGCCTTGACGCCGCAATTGTGCACGCCGCAAAAATTATTCCTCTCTTTAAAATCGAAGAGGAAGCCCGCGAACTCTGCCGGCGACTTATTTTCAACGAATCGGTGAAATCCGATCCCCTGCAGGATTTGATCGCCTATTTCGAGAATCAAAAAGGAACCGAAAAAAAAGAAACGAAAAAAACGAAATATGCGACCCTCGAGGAATCGCTCAAACATAAAATTATTGACGGAAGCAGAGAAAATTTAGAAAAGGAGCTGGAAGAAGCCCGCAAAAAATATAAACCGCTCGACATCATTAACAACGTATTGATGGACGGGATGAAAGTGGTGGGAGAACTCTTCGGCTCCGGAAAAATGCAGCTGCCCTTCGTACTGCAGTCCGCGGAGGTCATGAAGAAAGCCGTAGCGTATCTCGAACCGTTTATGGAAAAAGTAGACAGCGCCGAAAAAGGGCGCATGGTGCTGGCGACCGTAAAAGGTGACGTCCACGACATCGGAAAAAACCTCGTCGACATTATTCTCACGAATAACGGTTACAAGGTTTTTAATTTAGGCATCAAGCAGCCGATCGAAAACATTCTGGCTGCAACCGAAGAACATAAGGCCGACATCATCGGGCTATCAGGGCTTTTAGTGAAATCGACCCTGATTATGAAGGAAAATTTGGAAGAAATGAACCGAAGAGGATTAAACATCCCTGTGATTTGCGGTGGCGCTGCCTTAAACCGCAAATACGTGGAGGAGGACCTGCGGAGCGTTTATCAAGGGAAAGTTTTTTATGGACAGGACGCCTTTTCCGCTTTGCATGTTTTGGAAGAACTAAAGGATCCCAAGAAAAGAAATGGACCGGACGCACCCATAAAACAGAAAAAGACAACACCTATTACAAACGGCCATAAAAAAGGACCTATCCCTATTCG
>JANLTE010000294.1:0-2834 GCA_031362785.1 Elusimicrobiota bacterium | reverse complement strand
GCTCCTCGAAGAGGAAGCTCTGCTTAGCCAGAACCCATTTTTTAAGAAAGCGATTCAGGCCATCCATACACAGGGAATTCATCTCAAACAGCTCGTTGAAAAGTTGATCGCGTTTTCGCTGATTGAAGCCGAAGAAATGAAAATCGCACGGAAGCTCCAGAACGCGAAAAAAATGATTGAAGATATTTTGTCCTCCATGAAGACGATATTGGAAGGCAAAGGGGTTCAGGTGACCCTCGATCCAAGCCTCGAAAAAATTTCGGAGGTTTATGTTGATTTTGACATGTTTCGCGAGATTATGAAGGGTTTAGTGGAAAATGCGGCTAAATTCAACCCGAAGTCCGAGAAAAAAATTGTGATCGCAGGCAGGTCGGACGACAAAGAGGTCGTCTTGTCGGTAGCGGACAACGGGCGGGGGATCCCGTCCGAGGAGTTCGAAAAAATATTTCAAAAATTTTATCAGATTGAAGAATCCTTTACCGGGCAGGTGGAAGGGGCCGGGCTTGGCTTAGCGCTGGTCAAACGCCTGGTTCAGGTGCACGGAGGGGATGTCCGTTTGGAATCAAAAATGGGGGAGGGGAGCACTTTCTCGGTTCACTTCCCTCAGGAAAAATAAATGGATTGGAAACGCGCGAGCTCAATTTTAAAGTATGGCGATTACTCGGAGCTTTTCGCGGAAGAGTCGTACGGGCTTTCGCTCAGCTATGAGGACGGCAAGGTGGACGAAATCGAATGCGGCGAGTCCAACGGCATGGCATTGCGATACATCCAGGGCGAAGAAACGCGTTTCGGACATGTGGACGGATGGAACGAAGATTTGTTGGCGCGGCTGTCCAGGGACATTTCAAGCGGCTTTAAGGAAATCAAAGTCCCGGCTTTTGATGCGGCCATACCTTCTTTTCGCCACGCGGTTCAAAAAGATTCCTTCGCAGTCCCACTCGACCAGAAGGTTGAGCTTTTGAGGTTGGCGGACCTGGCGGCGAAACGAGTTCCAGGGGGCGACGCGGTTCGCCAAGTGAGCCTGGTTTATGGCGAACGCGCCAAGAAGATCGTTTGTCTGCCCCGTGAAAACTTGCATTTTTCGTCGTTTCAGGAAGAGCGGAACTATACCGTTTTCATGGCAACCGTTGTCGCGGAAAAAGACGGCGTGCTTCAAACCGCGACTGAGGTCGTGAGCGGGCTTTGCGGATTTGAGCTTTTTGATAAGCACGCCCCCGTTCAAATTGCGCAGGCGGCGGCCAAGCGAGCCATTGAAAAATTAAACTCGCCCCAGGCGCCGACCGGAGAAATGCCAGTGATCCTGGAGTCTCAAGCCGGCGGCACTATGATCCACGAAGCCATCGGACACTCCCTCGAAGCCGATGGCATTCAAAAGGGAGTCTCGCCCGTTTATAAGGGTAAAATTGGTTCCGTCGTGGCGAACGAAAAGATAACGGTTTATGACGATCCTACTCTCGCCGCGCACCGCGGATCATTTATTTACGACGATGAGGGCACCAAATCAGAGCGAACCGTCCTGGTTGAAAAGGGCGTTTTGAAAACCTACCTTTACGACCGGTTTTCGGCGAAAAAGGACGGTCGCGCTTCCAACGGTCACGGCCGCAGAGAATCCTATTCGTACAAACCCATTCCAAGGATGTCGAACACTTTCATCGGTCCGGGACCCGACGACCCTAAAATGATTATGCAATCCGTGCCGCGAGGACTGCTCGTCACTCGCATGGGTGGCGGCCAAGTGAACCCCGTGACCGGCGATTTCGTGTTTGAAGTGGAGGAGGGGTATTTACTCGAAAATGGTAAAATCAAGCACATGGTCCGAGGCGCGTCGCTGCTCGGCAATGGCCCCGAGGTTTTGAAATCTATCGATTTGGTGGGAAGCGACATGGGCTGGGGAGTCGGCACCTGCGGGAAGGATGGCCAAGGCGTTCCCGTGTCGGACGGCCAACCGACCTTACGGATCCCTAAACTTTTAATTGGCGGACAAGGCAACTAAAAACTTGATTATTGAACGGAGGTACTGACATGAAGAAGTGGTTAGGAGTCGCAGTGACGGCAATCATTGCCGCAGCAATCTCAACATCCGGACATGCCGCAGATAAAAAAGGAGTGAAATCAAAGGTTATGAAAGATAAAGGACTCTACGCGACGTTTGATACATCGATGGGAGCGGTCATCTGCAAACTTTTTGAAGATAAAACGCCGGTCACCGTCAAGAATTTTATGGGTCTCGCCGACGGGTCCAAAGAATGGACCGATCCCAAGACCGGACAAAAAGTGAAGAAGCGATTTTATGACGGTTTAATTTTTCATCGCGTCATTCCAAATTTCATGATCCAGGGCGGATGTCCTCTGGGGCAGGGGACCAGCGGCCCCGGCTATCAATTCCAGGATGAAATCGTCAAGGACCTCTCGTTTAATAAGCCCGGACTTTTGGCGATGGCTAACTCGGGGCCGGGAACCAACGGTTCTCAGTTTTTCATTACCCACATCGCGACCGATTGGCTGACGGGAAAACATACGATTTTTGGCGAAGTGTTGGAAGGCATGGACGTTGTGACCGCTATCGGCAACGCTCCCAAGGGAGTCAACGACCGGCCGAACACACCGATTGTGATAAAAAAAGTGACAATTACTCGGGTGAAATAGAGTATTAGAATTGGCCCCATGCTCCGCATGAGTCGTTTCCTTCTGTATTTTTTCGTGTCGCTTGCATCCCTGGCGCTCGGCCGCGGGTTCGTTTGCGCCGAAGGAAAAAAAGCGGAGGAAAAACCAAGCTGGATCCCAAAAATATCGATCTACAACCCGCCTCCGGTCGAGGTGAGCACGAGCCCCGT
>JANLTE010000146.1:0-11315 GCA_031362785.1 Elusimicrobiota bacterium | reverse complement strand
CTGGCTTAAAACGCGGGGCGAGCTGCGCGAGGAATTTTTTACTTCGCCCTACGATCCGTCCCAGACCAACGAATCGGTATCTTCGCTTAGCATGAGGACGCGCGTTAAGGGAAGCGATTCCAAAAACCGTTACCGAGCGGGCGGCACTTTTTTAACGGACCACCGGACGCTGGCTCAAGGGTTCACCGCACAGAACCAGCTGAAAATCGTCAGCGTTAGAGATTCGCGCTGGGTTAAAACCTATGCGGGTTACGATCCGCCTCGCGGTTCGCGAGGATTTCTGCGGCAATTTTATGCAGGAAACTTTCGCGCTGGGTTCTTCGAAGGGGTCGAGCGGGAAATGCCTTCCAAGTTCATTCCGGACGAACGGTTGAATGAGCCGGGCTCCATAGAAATCCATCCGGAAAGGCGGCGCGCAGCCCCGTTAAAAGGCGCGGGCGGCCAATTCAGCGTCGCATCGGGGAATGTTTCGCTGCTCTATTCCAGAAATAATTATCCGACAGTCGTTCCGCTTTCCGCGCAGAGCGGGCCGAATGTATCTTCCGCCGCGGTAGACGATGCTCTGGATCTTGAAATCATGGGGGCTCATGCGGATTATCCGGTGGGCGAGGGCGCAACTTTGGAAGCGTTCTGGCAAAATCAAAGGGCTGAGAGGCGCATCGTTCCTCTGGCAAAACCAATTTTGAACAGCCAGGTTTGGGGCGCCGCGATAAAAAATTCTTTCGACGATTGGCGCTCGCGGTTCGTGTTTTCCCGCATGGATCAGCCGCTCGAAGGCCGCAAAGATCAGAATTTTTACTTCGCCCGGATCGGCTATCGTTCGGCTTTGGGCCCAAGTTGGACAGTCGCTTATAAAAATTTGGGACGCGCCTATTATAACCCCACCGGGAGCCTGTTCACGGGAAATTATCTCTGGCAGTTTTCTTCGCGGCTCATTCAGGAGCTGGGGGAATCGTTTCGCCTGCGCCTCGATTACTCGGAGAGCGAAAAAATGATCAGCGATTTAGTCTTCGTGAGGCAGGAGGGCGGCGCGCAACTGCGGTGGTATTCAAGTCCCGAACTGACCTTGCAGTGGGGGGAGCGTTACCGGACGCCGGGCCCCGTCAGCGTTTCCAAATCGTTCAGCGACGACGGGACGCTCAAGTCCATTCACATTGACTCACCCGACGAGCTCCGGTCGTCGCTCCGCCTCACGCACCGGGCGCTTAAGAAAGTCGAAACGCGTTTCGGCTACGACCTGCTCACGAGCAAAAAAGAAACAAGCCCTCTCATTCGGGTGGGGCAATACCTGACGGCCGGGCTAAATTATAAAGCCCTCGAAGAGCTCGAATTTCGAGCGTGGCTAGATTTCAGCGATCCCACCCTTTCGAGTTCAAACAACGAAACTCAATCCTGGTCGTTAGAATTGCGAAGCCTCCCGCTCAAAAATATCGATTTACGATTTCGATGGAAAAACGTTTACCGCTTACGCGCCGAATCAATAGAAGGGAGCTCGGATCTCGAAGAAAACCGCGGGGCCTCCGAAGACAGTTTCAGTTTGCGGATGGTCGCGAAGTGGTGAGCCGTAAGGACGGTGGCTTTAAATTAGCGGAGGAAGAAATAAACGAACGGGGCGATGGCGATGCGGTACCAGGCAAACACCTGAATCGTAGAGTGAGAAAGCATCTTCACGAAAAAACGGATCGAAAACCAGGCCGCGATGAACGAAGTGATAAACCCGACCGCAAATATCGCCCCGCCTCCGGCAGACATCAAGTGCCAGTCTTTATAGAGGTCGTATAAGCTGGCAGCGGTAATCACTGGCACCGCGGCGAAAAACGAATATTCAACCGCCGTTTTGCGGTCCAACCCGAGTATCATGGCGCCGACGATGGTCGCGGCGGCGCGCGACGTCCCCGGCCAAAGCGCCAGGCATTGAAAAAGCCCGATCAGGAGCGCGTCTTTCCATCGAATGTCGTCCAGGCTGAACTTGTTCGGATTTTTATCGAAGCGCTCGGCGGCTAAAAGCGCCAGGCCGCCTATGCCCAACCCAACCGCTACGGTGGAAGTGGTAAATAAGTGTTCCTTAATATAACCGTGGAACGCCAGTCCCGCCAAAAGCGCCGGCGCCGTGGTCGCGCCTAAAAGCAAAATCCCGTTCATTCCCGCAAACCCACCGTTCGATTTAAAATCGAAAAGTTTTATAAACCTTTCGCGGTAGAGGATCACGACGGCCAAAATCGCGCCCATCTGGATGAAAACTTCGAAGGTCGAAGCGAGTTCGCCCGTGAAGTTTAAGATCTTCCCCGCGATAATCAAATGCCCTGTGGATGAAACCGGAACGAATTCGGTTAACCCTTCCACAATTCCCATGATGATCGACTTGAACAGGTCCATGATTATCTCTTAGACAGTTTAATGGGCGAGAGAAGCTGAACTCTAAGCGAATCGCTGCCCGACTTTTCTCCGAGCCAGATCGCGAAATAAACCGATGCGAAATCCGCGCCAGGGATCGTAACGATGGGTTTACCGTTCAGGGCCAGTTCGGTTCCCACGCCGGGCAAATAGGTCAGCGCGTAACGGTCGCCCGGTTTCACGTCGCGATAGAGGGCGTGCAGCTGATCAATGCGCGGCCGGATCGGCGAGAGCTCGTCCGCTGGATGGGTTCTCGCCATGATTTGGTTCGCGGTTTTGCCGAAGTCGGGCCCCGAAATTTTCCAAAAGTACTCGATTTCAAGGCGTTTGGCGACATCGCTTAAAACATCTCGAGAATTTACAGAACTGTCCAGGTACAGCGCCGCCACATACGCTTTAATGAATTTTTTGTACCGGAGAAGCCCCACTCCGTGAAGCGGCAAAGCAGCGCCGCCGGCCCGAACGGAATCGGCGAAACGCACTTTCTCGATTTCAGCGGCCCGCAACGGCGCGCCCAGGAAAATAATCGAAGCGATTAAAATAATTTTTCTTCGCATCTGACTCACATTCTACCAAATCCACCGTTTCTTCCCAGTTTTTTCCTGCGCACATAGAACTTAATCGCCTATTGGCGGGAACCCTTTCGCGCGGTACTCTAACAGTGGACCATTCGCCGTGTAGCGCGAGGAGCGTGAACTATGAATTCGATTCCAAAGTCGTTGCTCGCGGCGTTCGAGAGCGCCGGCAGCCAAATCGGCAAGCTCGACCCCGTCATCGTTTGCAAGTTTTTTCGCCGCGGTTCGCGTGAGTTTTGGTACGCCATCGAGTACGATGAAATCGATCGGCTGTTTTACGGAATCCACGCGAAAGGATCTTGCTGGGCGTGGAGCTATTTCTGTCTGGACGAAATTCAAAACAGCGTTGACGTCGCGTTCGATTTTTCGTTCAAGTCGCGCAACCTATCCAAACTCCTCCGTTCAGTTCCAATCGCCGTCCCGTTTCCATCTTCAAATTAAGTTTCTTCCTTTATTGAATTCAAGCGCCGCTTTGGGTTATCATTAGAGAAGGGCGCGGGGAGCCGGGGATAGTTTGAATGAAAATAAAAATCGGAGTGATCGGGTCTGGAGTGGTTGGTCAAACGCTCGCGAACGGATTTTTGAGGCACGGTTACGAAGTGATGATCGGAACCAATAACGCGGGCAAGCGCGACGAATTGGCAAAAAAGACGGCGGGCAAAGCCAAAGTCGGAACTTTTGAGGAAGCTGCGAAATTTGGCGAAATTCTGGTGCTCGCCGCCAAAGGCACCGCCGCGGAAGCCGCGCTTAAATCCGCGGGGATCGGCAACCTTAAAAATAAAACCGTTTTAGACGCTACCAACCCCATCGCGGACGCCCCGCCCACCAACGGCGTGCTGAAATTCTTTACTAATCTCGACGATTCCTTAATGGAGCGGCTCCAGAAGCTGGCGCCCGAAGCGAATTTCGTGAAGGCGTTTAGCTGCATCGGCAACGCCTGGATGGTAAACCCGAATTTCGGCCGCATCAGGCCCAGCATGTTTATTTGCGGCAACAATGCGGGCGCTAAGAAACAAGCGGCGAACATCCTCGATCAATTCGGATTCGAAGTGGAAGACATGGGAGGAGTTGAATCGGCTCGCGCCATCGAACCTCTTTGCATGCTCTGGTGCATCCCGGGACTCCTGCGCAACCAATGGTCGCATGCGCTAAAATTAGTGAAGCGATAATTTCATTTAGGGACATGGAAATACCATCGTCAAGCTGAGTGTCACAAAATCACATAGCGTGATCATTCTTTTTGGTAAATTTATTGCCCGAAGAAAACGATGCCTACTTCGATTGGATTCATCTTTCCGAGCAGCGATTATTTGCACGACCCTTTCCGCGGAGATCCTCACACTCACTTCCAAATATTAACGGTGCTGGAATCCCGCTTTAAAGATCAGGTGTCCCTCTATTTGCCCGATTTAAGGGGCATCAAGCGGGAATTTGCTATCTATCACATACCGGAATGCGATGTTTACCTTCATTCCGTTTATACTCTGGATTTCGATGAACAGTGTCAGATCGTGACACAGCTCAGAGAGCGATTTCCAAAATCAAAACATATCGCGGGAGGTCCTCACGTCGCCATGTTCCACGACGATTCTCTCCAAGTCTTCGACGCGTTGATCTTGGGCGACGGCGAGGAGCTCATCTCGTCCGCGGTGCTGGATTTTATGTCTGGCAATCTGAAAAAAGTTTACAAACAAGAGGAAGGCGTCGACATCAACCAATATCCGTTTCCTTTAAGAAAATATTTGCCAAAGACTTCAGTTGCCCGAAAGGGGTTATTGACCACGAAGCGGCGGCCGGACTATCACCAGTTGCTGAGCACGACGGTTATCTTCAGTCGAGGTTGTCCCTACAAGTGCCATTTTTGCTCTTTGCCGCAAACCAAGGAGTATGGGCTCGGGATCCGGTTTCGCGATACGACTTCCATTACGCAGGAGATCAATTATTTAAAGAGCGAATATGACATCCAGGGGATCAGTTTGCTCGATGAAATTTGCATTCCATTAAGCCGGCCGCGCGCCATCGCGCACTTGGAGGCGATAGGGGAGACTCATGTCCTTTGGAGAGGGCAATGCCGCGTCGATGGGCTGACGCCCGAACTAATCAAGCTCGCAAGAGAGTCGGGGTGCGTCACGATGTGCATGGGGGTTGAAAGCGTATCGCAAAAATCGCTCGATATGATCAACAAAAAAATTGACGTTGAAGAAGCGAAAGCCACGATCCGAATGCTCAAGGAAAGCGGCATTGAAACGCGCATTTACATGATTCAGGGCTTGCCCGGAGAGCCGGAAAATATCGTTGAGCAAACCTGGAATTTCATCCAGGAGACATCGCCCGACCTCGTGTACTTGTCGCTATTTACCGTCCGTCCGGGAACGGAGGTTTATCATCATCCCGAGAAATTCGGAATCCGGCAAACCGATGTCCTCTGGGGGAAAACGATGCACATGTATGGGCGATATGGAGATGAGGAGCCGAACATTAATTTTGAGTACGAGAAGGGAATGGGGTTCAGTAAAGAACGAATTGCCGCGAACTATCTGGAGTTGCAGCGCCGGCTGCGAGAGCACGGATTGGCCACGATCGCCCGGCGCGATTCGAACGCACGACCCTCTGCTTAGAAGGCATAAGGGAAAATTGCGCAAGGTTTCAAACCCAATTTATCGTCGATAATCGATCAAAACTGATTGGCCCTAAACGAGCTCAAAATCGAGCTGCGCAGAAGGCTTCGTGATGACCTGTAATTGACCTGTTATCAGACTCTGCGAAAGAGCTAAGTTCCAGCGGGGATAAACCCAACTCTGGTATCAGCGAATTTGAGTCTGTATTTATCCTGTTACCAGACGCTGTCCTTTGACTGTACCCAGCCATCGCCCTAAACCCAAGCCAATTTAGTAATTCAATTATAAGCGCTTCCCTGACATGGTATAATATCTGCCTAAGCAGATATGACTACCACTCAAATAGATCGCTTGTTTAAAGCCTTTGCCGATGAGACGCGACTCCGCATCCTTCATCTTTTGATTGAGAAGAAGGAACTGTGTGTGTGCGACATCATCGACATTCTAAATATGGGGCAATCTAAAGTTTCTCGACATTTGGCCTATCTGAAAAACGCGGGCCTTGTAGTTGATCGAAAAGACGGAATCTGGAGTTACTATTCCCTTGCCAAGACGCAAAGTTCGGCCCATAAACGCATCTTGAGTTGTTTAAACCAGTGCTTTGGGGAAGTGGGAATCCTTCAGAAGGATTCGAACCGCCTCAAAAGCTCGAAGTCTCTAAGAGCGTGTTGTGTGTGATTTTTTTGACCATTATATCTGGGTAAACGGATATAAATAGGAGGAAGATTGTATGAAGCGTGTGTTGTTTCTTTGACCGGAAACTCATGCTGGAGTCAAATGGCTGAGGTTATGATGAATAAATTAAGTAAAGGCCGATACGAGGCGGTCAGCGCGGGGTCTCAACCTGCTGGATATGTTCACCCATTGGCGATCCAAACCCTAAAAGATTTGGGTTATCAGACCGAAGGGCTTCGCTCTAAATCCTGGGAAGAATTCAAGGGCACTCACTTTGACTTGTTCGTTACGGTTTGCGATCGCGCGAGAGAGGCTTGTCCAAACTGGCCCGGAGGCCCTGAATCGCTTCATTGGGGCTTTGACGACCCGGCGGAAGCGAAGGGTTCGGAAGAACAAAAACTAGTGGCATTCCGAGCGGTCGCAAGCGAAATCCAGCAACGGATCGCTTTATTTTTATCTGTTGAAGCCAAACTTCCATTGAAGGATAACACTATAGGAGGGGAATCGTGAAAACAAAAGAAATCTTCGATTTACTTCGGACGAATAAGGGGTTATCGCTCCACTTCGCGTTTGAAGATAATCGGCATTTGCCTATGGGCTACCACATTACCGAGGTTAAGAACGTTCATGTGAACTCAATCGATTGCGGCGGCATGGCCGATCAGTGGAATGAGACGCAGATTCAGTTGTGGGTTCCTACTCAGGAATCGGATCGACAAATCGACACTGATAAGGCCCTCGGCATTTTGGAGAAGGTTAACGCTATCCAACCAACAAACCCCGAGGCCGATTGTTTTTTTGAAGCAGAAAATGAATCGGGTGCTGCGGCAATGTATACGCCTAGCGGGATCGAAACCAAGCTCGGAGAACTCATCATCCGGTTGAAGAATCGAAAAACGCAATGCAAAGCGATAGATAGAGCGGAAACTGGTCAAAACTGCTGCGGAACCAAAGATTCAAACCTCCAAGTCGCTTGTTGTCGATAAATACGATGAAGCGGCGATTTATCGCGGAAGCGTTCGGTACTTTTTGTCTGGTGTTTACCGGAACGGGAGCCGTAATCGTCAATCAAGTTACGAACGGCCAACTAGGAGTGGTTGGAATTGGGCTTGTATTTGGGCTGGTCGTCTTGGCAATGATTTACAGCATTGGGCACATCTCGGGAGCCCACATGAATCCTGCGGTAACGCTAGCCTTCGCGGTAGCAGGCCGATTTTCTGTTAAAGAAATTATTCCATACATAATCGCCCAAATTATGAGTGCTCTATCAGCCAGTCTGCTCTTGCGCATCATTTTCAATGGAACCTCAACTCAATTAGGAATGACATTGCCTTCAGGATCTTGGCAGCAATGTTTCATTTTAG
Organism: Elusimicrobiota bacterium; assembly: GCA_031362785.1. Lineage (GTDB taxonomy): Bacteria > Elusimicrobiota > Elusimicrobia > 2-02-FULL-39-32 > 2-02-FULL-39-32 > JANLTE01. Next base: position 3,689 of record JANLTE010000146.1, on the reverse strand, counting down.
AGTTTGCGCTTACGCTCATTCTGATGTTCGTTGTTATGGGCGTTTCAACGGATGGCCGAGAAGAAGGAGTTATGGCAGGTGTAGCTATTGGCGCAACGATAGCTTTGGAAGCTATTTTTGGTGGCCCCATCTCTGGCGCTTCAATGAATCCAGCAAGATCGTTGGCTCCGGCTTTAATTTCCGGTAATTTACAATCCCAATGGATTTACTGGATTGCTCCGATTCTAGGTGGAGTTTCAGGCGCATACTTCTATAAAATTATCCAACCTAGTTCTCAAAGCGTGTAAAGCTCAACCTGTTTCCCTCGTTGATCTTTAACAGTCTTGCCAACCCTCAACCCTTCCCCTACATCGAATCTTGAAAAGCTCCAGCGCCTGAACATAGTCCTGCCCTGCCTCATCAAACTTTAACGGCTGTAGTTGCATCATTATAGTGCCTCCGAAAAGCTCCCTGCGCAGAGGGCTTCACGAGGTCAAAACGGGCGATCTTGGAGTGGGAAAACCAATGCTTCGTTGGGGCAGCTTTGAGATGAGAAACGACGGTAAGCTGAAGTTAAATTAGTGGGCCCGGCGCGATTCGAACGCACGACCCTCTGCTTAGAAGGCAGATGCTCTATCCAACTGAGCTACGGGCCCAACGGTCTCCATTATAATTCTTTCCCGTTCCTAAAACTACTTCCGTTCGCGCTCTTGAAGTTTGACTTATTTCATCTATACTCCCCCTAACAATGCTGCTCCGAGCCAAGTTCCTGTTTTTCGCGCTGCTTTGCGCGCTCGTCCCGCTTACTTTTAGCACTTTTTGGTCGGTGCGCGTGGTGTCGGACGCGTTGGAATCGGAGCTCAGTCAGAAAAGTCTTGAGGTTTTGGATCAGACCAACCTGCTCATCAAAGGAAAAATTGACTCTATTTTTTCCTACTCCTACTTGGCGATCAGCAACCCGGTGATCCCTCTGTCGGTCGAAAAATCAAACTGGGAACTGCTGCGGCATGTCGGGAATTCCATCCAGAAAGGGTTGAGCCTGGACATCCTTGAAGTCATCGACGGGAACGGCAAGCTGGTCTTCAGCATGGAAGAGCCTGGTCTGGTCGGGCAAAGCCGACTGGATTCGCCGCTCATAAAAAGACTGCTGCCTCAACACACCGTTCGCAATGATGTTTCGCTGGTCGGCATTGGGAACCGCCCGTACGGCGCGGCCATTGAAGTGGTCACGCTCCTCCCGAAAGTCACTAACGTAAAGCCCGGCATGATCGTGATGGGATTTTATTTCGACGGTAAATTTTTTCAGGAAATGAACCAGGCTTCGGGCGTCGAGTTTTGCCTCATGTCGAACGGAGGAGTTATTGCCCACTCCATGAAGGAATCGGAAGATAAAATCACCGAGTTTTTCACTCAAACCGTTCCGGATCAGGAGTGGGTGAGAATCCTGAAAGGCAAGAAGTTATCGCAAAAAGTGCGCTGGCAGGGCAAATCGGTCATTTTAGGAATAAAAAATTTAGACATTGGCTCGGTGAACCTGCAGCTCGCAGTTTTTCTTCCGGCGGAGCGCGCGGAAAGCGCGAAGCGAAAATCAATTTTCCTGGTGAGCGCCGCAGGCATCGTTGGATTAGCCATGGTGATCGTCATCGCGCTCGTCGCGAGCCAGCGGCTGATGGTTCCCATCCGGAAACTGACGGCGGCCTCCGAGCAAATTGGCAGGGGAAATTTATCGGCCCAGGTCGAAATTTCCTCGCGCGACGAGTTCGGGTTTCTCGCGTACACTTTCAACGACATGCTGACGCAGTTAAAAGCCGCGCAGGAAAAAATAATTCAAACCGAGCGCTTCTCCGCCATCGGGGAGATGGCAGCGGGCGTGGGACATGAACTCCGAAACCCGCTGGCCGCAATCAAAAACGCAATTTATTTCATAAAATCTCAGCTCAATAAAAAGCAGGACGCCGAGACCATTCACTCCATCACGCAAATGATCGCCGTCGCGGAACACGAAATTAAAACCACGATCAGCATATCGAACGACCTCCTCGAGCTTTCCCGCGCGACTAAAATTAATCCGCTCGCCATGGACTTAAACGCGATCGTTAAATCCGCAGTGGACATCATTTCGGTGCCGCCCAAAATTTCCTACGAAAAAAAGTATTTGGAATCGCTTCCAGTGGTTCACGCCGACCCTGAGCGAATGCGGCAGGTGTTCATCAACCTCGTGAACAACGCGTTTGAAGCGATGCCGAACGGCGGGACGCTTCAGGTGGAAACGCGGGTGATGGATCGGGGAGTCGAAGCCATTATTCGCGATAACGGCGGCGGGATCAAGGAAGAAGATTTGAACAAAATATTTGAACCGTTATTTACCACGAAGGTAAAAGGGACGGGCTTGGGCCTGGCCATCGTAAACAAAATCATCGAAACTCACGGAGGGAGAATATCGGTCAAAAGCCTGGTCGGCGTCGGCACTGAATTTACCGTGTTTTTACCCCTCAAAACTTCCCTATAAAGCTCCATTGACAAATACCAGTTTTGCTGTTATATATTAACAGGTTTTACGAGACACTTTTATTTCAAAATGGATGAATTGAATCAACCTTAAAAATCATATTGATAGTGATCCAAATTCTGAATAGGAAATACGAGTGATTTGTCGATGGTTTTTTGATTAAATCTGGGCTTGAGCCCAGCCTATTTTTTTGGAGTCAATTAAGCAGCGAACTTCCAGCCCCGATTTGCTTAGTTAAAGCCCGAAAAAAATGATAAAGCGAAACGAATCCGTTCAATCCATCTGGAAAAGCGTTCTCCGGGTTATTCTACCGGGGGCGATGATGTTCCAGCATGTCGTGCCACCCGGCCTGGCTATTTTGGGCTTTCTGACTTTGCCAGGGATGGTTGAGCCCGCTATAGCAGCGTCTCCACAGATGATCGATTTCCAGGGGCGGCTCACGGATTCGAGCAACAATCCCCGGACGGGAACGCTCAGCATGACGTTCAAAATATACGATGCCGTAACGGGCGGCACTCAACTCTGGACGGAAACGCAAGGGAGCGTGGATGTTCAGAACGGGTTTTTCTCGGTTCAGTTGGGGGCCAGCACGCCAATTCCCATGTCGGCGTTTCAGGCAACGGACGCGTATCTGGAAATTACCGTTGCAGGCGAAACGCTTTCTCCACGATCCCAGCTCATCAGCTCCCCATTCGCGTTCACGCTTATGGGCAGAACCACCGACTTTTTCGTGTCTACCGCGGCCATCAATCAGACCATAGGGGGCATCAAAAATTTTTCCGGGAGTTTGGGAATCGGAACGAGCGCGCCCGACGCGAAACTTCACGCGTTTGCCGCTTCGGGCTCAGGCGGGCCGCAGATGATTGTGTCCACTGGGACGACCCATCTTTTTGAAGTAAACGGAGAGTCGATCGTTGTAAACGTTCCTTTGAGATTTCCGGACGGCACCTCGCAGACAACGGCATTCACGGGTTCCGAGGGAGCGAATCAAGTGATCGGGATATCGACGACCGCGAAGGAAGGGAACGCGACGACGGCCGGAACGCAGGAAGTGGTGGGTTCCACGCAGACGCAGACTTTGACGTTCAAGACGTGGAACGGGAACACGATTACGGTACCTTACGGCGGAACGGGAGCGACGACCTTAACCGGGATATTAAAAGGAAACGGGGCGGGAGCGTTCACGGCGGTAACGGCGCCA
>JANLTE010000145.1:0-11362 GCA_031362785.1 Elusimicrobiota bacterium | reverse complement strand
CGTTCTTAGCCGCTATACTCAGAGGAAGAAATCTCGTTCAAAAAGGAAAAACCGTGATACTTCCTGGCGCGCTGCTTAACGATTCATCATCGTCTCAAGACTTCTATCCCGGGCGGGATTGGAAAGCGACGATGAATGCTTCGATTCAAAAAAGCCGGCAGGTTTTGGATGAGTGTGAAGAGATGGAGTCGCGAGAATTAGGAAAGCTCTCAGTGCTAATTCTTTAGGAAATCAGACGCTGCTTTTTTAATCCCCGAAACCGAAAGTCCGAACTTCTCGTAGAGATCCTCAGGAGACCCCGATTCCCCATAAGCCTTCATTCCGTGGCGGTAAACTTTTACGGGAAGGCCCGCATTCGTAATCGCCTCGCTGACTGCAGACCCAAGGCCCCCCACCACATAGTGATCTTCCACGGTAAAAATTTTATTGCATTGCCTGGCAAGTTTTACGGCTAATTCATCGTCGAAGGGTTTGAGCGTGTGAATATTGACCACCGTGCAAGCCGACCCCTCTTTTCCCAGCTCTTCAGCGGCTTTTAGGGAGTTAGCAACCACTCCGCCCGTTGCGAAAATCACCAGTTTGGGTGTTGGCGCAGACTTTAAAATATCACCCTTGCCGAATTCAAATTTATAGTCTTCAGTATGCACATCAGGCAATTTTTGCCGCGTGAGCCTGAAGTAAACCGGACCCTTGTGGTCTGTCGCCCAATGGACGGCCTGTTGGGCTTCCGTATCGTCTGCCGGTTGCAGAAGGGTCATGTTGGGAAGCGAGCGCAGGAGCGCTATGTCTTCAAGCCCCATCTGAGAGTTCCCGTCTTCGCCGATTCCGACGCCCGCGTGCGTGCCGATCATCTTAACATTGGCGTTGGAATAAGAGATCGACATGCGGATCGTTTCGTAACGGCCCGCCAAAAAACACGCGAAGGATGTAATAAATGGAATTTTCCCGCCGATAGCCAAACCCGCCGCGGTTCCAATTAAATTATGCTCCGCGATGCCCATTTCAAAATAACGCTCCGGAAACTTTTTCATGAACTCAGCCGTCATGGTGGATTTGCCGAGGTCCGCGTCCATCACTACGACGCGAGGGTTTTTCTCGCCCGCTTTGACGACCGCTTCCCCAAAAGATTGTCTCGTCGCTTTCGCAGCCATTATTGAATGAGGTGGCTTTCGATTTCGGCGATAGCCCTTGCGGCTTCCTCTTTGGTGGGAGCCACGCCGTGCCAGCCGATGTTGTTTTCCATGAAGGAAACGCCTTTGCCTTTCACGGTGTTCGCGATAATAAAATGCGGTTTGCCCATGGCGGAACGGGTGCGATCGATCGCGCTTAAAATTTTAGAAACATCGTGGCCGTCGATTTCCTGAACATCCCAGTTGAACGCGCGAACCTTGTCGCCGATGGGCTCCAGGTTCATGATATCTTTCGTATGCCCATCGATCTGTCCTTTGTTGTAATCTAAAAATACGACCAAATTATCCAGCGCGAATTTGGGCGCGGACATTAACGTTTCCCAGATTTGTCCTTCCTGCATTTCGCCGTCGCCTACCATGCAAAACACGCGGAATAAGTTGCCGTCCATTTTGGAGGCCATGGCGATTCCCTGCGCGACGGAAAGCCCTTGACCCAGCGAGCCCGTGGAGGCTTCGATTCCCGGCAAAGCGCCCGCAACGGGGTGTCCGTGCAAGCGGCTGTTAACCTTGCGGAGCGTCATGAGTTCCTGCATTGGAAAATATCCGGATTTAGCCAGCACCGCGTACAGCGCCGGAACTCCGTGTCCTTTGGAAAGGATGAAATGGTCGCGAAGCGGCCATTCGGGTTCTTGCGGCCGGTGGCGCATGGTGTGAAAATATAAAACGGTAAGGATGTCGATGGCTGAAAGCGAGCCGCCCGGATGGCCCGAACCCGCTTCTGAGATCGTCTTAATAATCCAGACGCGCAACTCTTTGGCGATTTCTTTTAACCGCTTAATTTCTTCGTCGCGCATGTCCAGCGCCGCGGGTTGCTGGACCTTTAAAGGCTTGCCAATTTGCTGCATCAATATCATCCTGGTTTATGTTTCGGAATGTTTAGATTTTAGTCGGTGTATAAGAGCGACGCAGGAATTATACTTTTTTTGCGGATTTTTGACAATAAAAATCAAAAATACTACACTCGGGTGATGCAAAAAAAACGCGTTCGGCGGGTCATCCTGATGGTCATGGATTCGGTGGGCGTGGGGGAGCTCCCGGATGCAAAAGAGTATGGCGATGAAGGCGCCAACACCCTGGAGCATGCAGCCAAAGCTGTGGGGGGCATAGCGCTTCCAAATCTCGAAAGTCTCGGTCTTGGCAAACTTGTCAACCTATATCCCTCCCACACTAATTCCTTAAAAGGCGCTTATGGCAAGATGGCCGAGCTGTCCAAAGGCAAGGACACGACGACCGGACATTGGGAGATGGCGGGAGTTGTGGTGAGCCAGGCGTTTCCCACCTATCCGAACGGGTTTCCCGCTTCCTTAATGAAAGAGTTCGAATCGCGGATCGGCCGGAAAACTTTGGGCAACAAAACCGCTTCCGGAACCGAAATTATAAAAGAGCTGGGCGATGAGCATTACCGCACCGGTTCGCCGATCGTATACACCTCAGCCGATTCAGTGTTTCAGGTCGCGGCGCATGAGGAGATTGTGCCTCTTGAAGAACTCTATCGCATTTGTAAAATTGCCCGGGAGATTTTGCGCGGCGAACATGCCGTGGGGCGCGTGATCGCGAGGCCGTTTATCGGGAAGCCCGGAAAGTTCGAGCGCACGCATCATCGCCACGACTATTCGCTGGATCCCTCGGGCGATACGTTGCTAGACGTCATTAAATCGGCAGGCCTTGAAACGGTCAGCGTCGGTAAAATTTGGGATATATTCGCGGGGCGCGGGATTTCACGCCACCTGACCGCGGGCCCGAACGCGGAAGTCATGGAAAAAACGCTCGAAGGGATGAAGGATTCAAAATTTAAGGACGGGCTTTTATTTTCCAATCTCGTCGATTTTGACATGCTCTACAACCATCGGCAGGATCCCAAAGGGTTCGCAAAGTCGATGGAGGAATTTGACCGGTTTCTTCCCCAAATTTTTTCGGCGCTCGCAGACGATGATATTTTGATGATCACGGCCGATCACGGCAATGACCCAACCGACAACAGCACCGACCATTGCCGCGAGTATGTGCCGATTTTGGTTTACGGAAAAAATATTCCAGCGGGGCTCAATCTCGGCGCGAGGAAGAGTTTTGCCGATTGCGGGCAAACGATCGCTGAGCTCCTCCAGGTGCCGCGCTTGGCAGCCGGCGAGAGCTTCGCTTCGGCGCTTTCCGCATGAGCTACGCGCCCAGGAGCGATCAGGCCGAGCTCCTCGAAGAAGCGTTCGAATTCCTCAAGGATCGCCTCCCTCAAAACTTCAATCCTCTATTTTGCATAACGGTAGGCTCTGGTTTGGGCGAAATCGTAAATTCAGCTCAAATTTTGACTTCAGTTCCTTACCGGGAGATTCCGGGGTTTGTGGTGCCGAAAGTGGAAGGCCATTCAGGAGAGTTAATCGCGGCGCAGTTGGAAGGAAAACCCGTTTTGTTTTTATCGGGCCGGATGCATTTTTACGAAGGGTTTTCGATGGCTCAGGTGGTGTTTCCCGTGCGACTTGCGGCTCGGCTCGGCGCTAAAATTTTACTTCTAACTTCGGCGGTGGGCGCGGTAAGACTAAAACTAAAAGTCGGAAGCTTGGTGGTGATCGAAGACCATGTCAATTTTATGGGGACGAGCCCTTTGCGCGGCTTGCACGACGCATCGTTCGGCGCGAGGTTCCCCGACATGAGCGAGTGTTACACGCCGCGGCTCGTGGCGCTCGCGCTTAAGCTCGCTTCGAAAAATAAAATTGCGGCACGGCGGGGAAATTATTTCGCGTTCAGCGGTCCTTCGTACGAGACGCCGCTCGAGATCCAAATGGCCGCTCGACTGGGCGGGGATGTGGTGGGCATGTCGGTCGTGCCCGAGGCGATCGTGGCGCATCAGATGGGTGTTCAGGTCCTTGCGATTTCCTATGTCGCGAACTACGCCGCCGGAATTTCCAAAACGAAACTTTCGCATGAAGAGGTATTGAAGTCCGGCAAAGCGACTGGGAAAAAATTATTGCTGCTGATCAGTAAAATTGTTCAGGCCGCGTAATAGAAGTATTCCGATGAGAGCTTACGATCTGATTTATAAGAAGCGGAATGGCGGCAGGCTCAATCGCGAAGAGATCCAGTTTTTTGTCAGCGGTTTTACGGACGGATCCATTACCGATTACCAGGCATCCGCTTTCCTGATGGCCGCGTTCATTCGTGGCATGGACGCAACCGAAACTTCTATTTTAACGGAAACCATGCGCGACAGCGGCGACTGTCTAGATCTAAGCTCGGTTCCGGGCGTTAAAGTGGATAAACATTCAACAGGCGGTGTGGGCGACGGAATTTCTCTGGTATTGGCGCCGCTGGTTGCGGCCTGCGGCGTGCCGGTTCCCATGATGTCGGGGCGCGGGTTGGGACACACGGGCGGAACGCTCGACAAGCTCGAATCGATACCCGGATTTACGACAAACATCAGCGAGGCGCAAGCTGTTGCTCAGCTTAAACAAATCGGCTGCGTAATGATGGGACAAACCTCCCGCCTCGCTCCCGCGGACAAGAAGATGTACGCGCTCCGCGACGTGACAGCTACGGTCGACTGCGTTCCGTTGATCGCGGCGAGCATCCTGTCGAAAAAACTTGCCGAGGGCTGCGACGGGCTGGTGCTGGACGTCAAAACCGGCAGCGGCGCGTTCATGCAGGAGAAAAAACAAGCGGTAGCGCTCGCTCAATCGATGGTGGCGATCGGCAAAAAGTGCCGCAAAAAAATGGTCGCGCTCATTACCGACATGAACGAACCGCTGGGCAAAGCGGTCGGCAACGCGCTTGAAGTGAAACAGGCGTTGGAAATTTTAGCGGGCAAGGAAGATCACGCGACTCAAAGTTACGTCAGTCTGACAGAGACGCTGGGCGCCTGGATGCTGGTGCTGGGCGGGAAAGCTCGCGTTCATAAGGAAGGTGTTGAGAAAATTTCCTCGGCGCGTAAAAATGGGGCGGGGCTTAAAAAATTTCAAGAACTGGTCAGCGCTCAAGGCGGAGATTCGACGTTTTGCGCGGATCCCGACCGGTTCCTTCCCCGCGCGCCAATGGTTAAACAAATTTTATCTCCCTGGAAAGGGTTCGTGGCCTCTTTGAACGCTCGATCGGTCGGGGTGGCGTCGGTGCTTTTGGGCGCGGGGCGCGAAAAGCAGGACAGTCCCGTGGATTTATCGGCCGGCATTGTTTTGCACAAAAAGCTGGGCGGCAAAGTTGAGCGGGGTGAGAGCCTCGCCGAGTTCCACTACTCGGATGAGAAAAAATGCGGAGACGCGGAGAGGGCGTTTATGGCGGGGGTTAAAATTGCTAAAATCAAGCCTCGGTTAAATCCGCTAATCTATAAAATCATTCGATGACAAAAAAATGGGCTGTTAAAAATCCGAACCCCGAGCTTCTGAAGAAGCTTTCGGTCGAGTTGGGCATAACAAAAACGCTCGCCGCGCTTTTGGTGAACCGTAAAATTGATACCGTGAGTTCCGCCCGCCGGTTTCTGAGGCAAGATCTTTCAAGCCTGCACAATCCGTTTCTTTTGCCAGACATGGAGAAAGCGGTCGTGCGCGTCCGCCAGGCGATTGACAAGAAAGAAAAAATTCTGGTGTTCGGCGATCGGGACGTGGATGGCGTCACTTCCATTACGGTATTGGTGCGCACGCTGAAGAGTTTGGGCGCTGACGTCGTGTGGACTGTCCCGTCGAACGAGGGGTACGGGCTGCATAATTCGCTCCTTGAAAAATTTCGGAACGAAGGCGCGTCGTTGGTGATCACCGTTGACTGCGGGACTTCGGCGGTGGACGAAATTCGTTTCGCGAATTCCATCGGTCTTGAAGTAATTGTAACGGACCACCACTTGCCGCCCGACATTCTGCCCGACGCCCTTGCGATCGTTAATCCAAATTTAAGACATTCGCGCTACCCCATGAAAGAATTGGCGGGATGCCTGACCGCGTTCAAATTCGCCTATGCGCTCATGTTTAGTTACAACCGCACGTTCAATCAGGAGTTCGTGATTTTTGATTTTGAAACCACGGGCTTATCGCCAACCGAAAATGAAATATTGGAAGTCGGAGCGATTTGCGCCCGGAACTTCCTGCCCGTCAAACAGTTCCAGATGCTGATCAAACCGTCCCGGCCCATTCACCCGGACGCCACGAAGATTCACGGCATTACCGACGATATGGTTAAAGACGCTCCCAGCATTCAGGAAGTTCTGCCGCAGCTCATGGAGTTTATCGGCGCGCGCACGCTCGTGGCCCACAACGCGAAGTTCGATTTATCGTTCCTGCAGGTAGCGCTTAAGAAACATCTGAATCGCGAATGCAATAATCCATCCATCGATACGCTTTTGCTGTCTCGCGAATGTTTTACTCAGCCCTCTTACGCGTTGGGCGCGCTGGCGAAGAGTTTTGGCATTGAAATGGCGCAGGCTCACCGCTCTATTTTCGACTGCCAGGCGACGCTCGAGCTGTTTAAGAAGATCGAAGAGCATCGCGATCCGCGGCTGCAATTTTTTCTGGAAGACCAACTCGACGTCGTTACGCTTGGAACCATCGCTGACGTCGTACCCCTGCTCGAGGAGAATCGAGCGGTGGTGAAAAACGGTTTGCCTCGGCTGCTCAAAACCCGCAAAGTGGGCCTCAGAAAATTAATTCAGGAAGCGGGACTCCTCCCAAAAACATACGGCGCTGGAAATGAAAGCGCCGGCCAAACCGCGGAATCGATCCCGAGCGCCAAGGACGTTGCTTGGGGCGTCACGCCGCTCATCAACGCGGCCGGACGTTTCGGAAAAGCCGACCTCGCCGTGAAACTCCTGCTCACCAACAGTGAAGATGAAGCCATCGATTTGCTAATACAGATCGTACAGCTAAACGATAACCGGAAAAAATTGCAAAAGGAAAATATCGATAAATTTTTTGCGCTGGCCGAGCAGCAATGCGATCTTAAAAATGACCGCCTGCTCTTCGTGGTGGCTGAAGGCTTGGAGCACGGCGTAACGGGAATCGTGGCGAGCCAGATGGTTCGCGAATTCGGCCGTCCTGTATTTTTGCTCATTCGGGAAGGGGACGGAGCGATGGGGTCTTCGCGCTCGATTCCAACTTTTAACGTGGTTGAGGCCTTAACTCAATGTAAAGATCTGTTGATCAAGTACGGCGGGCACCCTGCGGCTGCGGGGTTGAGCGTCGAAGCCAAAAACCTCGATGCGCTCAGATCTCAATTGAAAGAGATCGCGCAAAACCAGCTCGATTCGTCCGCGCTGACGCCGCAGATCGACGTCGATCTTGAACTCGATTTCGCCGACGTCACGCCTGAGTTCATCCAGGAGATCTCAAAACTCGAACCCTACGGCGAAGGAAACCCGCTACCCGTTTTCGCGCTGAGGGGCGTACGCTGCGAGGACGCTTCTTTGGTCGGCGCGCAGAAGAACCACCTGCGGCTCAAATTGTCCAACATGAACGGCAAACAACTCGCCGCCATCGGCTGGCGAATGAACGGATATTTCTCGGAACTTAAAAAGGGAGACCGGCTGGACGTCTGTTTTGGATTAGAGATTAACAACTGGGAAAATCGCCAGACCGCGCAGCTCGTGTTGAACGATTTAATGCAATCGACCGTGCCGTCCGAATTTTTTGAGCTGGGCGGCGTTTAAAAAATAATTTCATGGGAAAATTAACTGGGAAAGTAAAAGCATCGATCGGGGTCATCGGGGGAAGCGGAGTCTATGAAATCGATGGCATTAAAAATTTAAAGGAAGTAAAGATCAAAACGCCCTTTGGCGACCCGTCCGATTCTATCGTCGCGGGCACGCTCGAAGGAGTGGAAGTCGCGTTCTTACCGCGCCACGGCCGCGGCCACCGAATTTTACCGTCCGAAATTAATTCGCGCGCGAACATCTGGGCATTGAAATCCATGGGCGTTGAACAAATCGTTTCCGTTTCGGCCTGTGGTTCCCTGAAAGAAGAACTGCCGCCGCGCCACTTCGTGATCCCCGACCAGCTTTTCGACCGCACGCAAGGCCGTCCCGGCTCCACTTTTTACGGCAACGGCATCGTGGGACACACGACTTTCGCCAACCCCTATTGCAAGGAGCTCTCTAAGCGCGTATTCGATGCGGGGAAATCTCTGGGGCTTCCCATGCATTCGGGCGGCACTTTCGTGATCATCGAAGGCCCGACGTTTTCAACGAAAGCCGAATCCCGTGTTTGGCGGAGCCTTGGTTTTTCCATCATCGGGATGACGAACTTGCCCGAATCAAAACTCGCACGGGAAGCGGAAATTTGCTACAGCACCATCGGCCTGGTCACCGACTACGACGTCTGGAAGGAAGGCGATGAGGTTACGGTTGAAAAAGTGCTGGCCACGATTCACGACAACGTGAACAACGTTAAGCAGCTCGTGAAATCCATGTTGCCTAAACTCGCGCGAAAGAGAAACTGCGAGTGCTCCCGCGCCGCGAACTTCGCGGTCCAGACCGACCCAAAAATGATCAGCAAGAAAACCTATAAGGACCTTGAGCTGATCATCGGCAAGTATGTCAAACATTAGCGCGCATGCCGTGCAAAAAATAACTCAAATTTCTCCGGTTTTTAAGAAGCTCATTTCGGAAGCTCGGAAAGCCCGGACAAACTCCTACTCTCCTTATTCCCGATTTAAAGTCGGCGCGGCGCTGCTCGGCGATTCCGGAAAAATTTATCGCGGCACTAACGTTGAAAACGCATCCTACGGTTTGACGATTTGCGCGGAGCGCTCGGCGGTCGCGCAAGCCGTTTCAGCTGGAGAAAAGAAATTTAAGGCGATCGCCGTTTGCGGCGGCGGAAAAGAAATCATTCCTCCCTGCGGCGCCTGCCGGCAAGTTCTTCTAGAATTCGGGCCAGACATTCAGGTGTTCATGGTTTCGGAGTCGAACCAGGTCCTCTCAGCCTCTCTCTCCCATCTTCTGCCCGCCGCGTTTTCCAAACAGAACTTGTGAAAGCGCTTGCGGCACTAACCGCTCTCTTCCTTTTTTCCAACGCAACTCTCTGCGCCAAGTCCGGCGATTCAAAACGGTTGGTCAAAGACCTCGAATCCTCAGACCCTTCCGCTCGCGCCCAGGCGCAAAGCGAATTGAGGGCTTATCGTTTTACGGATGTGGTTAAACTGGTCGCTGATTTTGGCGATGGCACTAACCCTGACGTGCGCATTTTAATGACGCAGGTTTTGGGGGAACTCGGCGGCCCCGAATCAGCGAAATATCTGCAGAAACTTTTCTTCAAGGAAAAAGTCGATAAAGTCCGCCGCGCTATCTTGGTTCAGCTGACAGGTCTCATCCCAACAGACAGCGAGGCGTACAATTTTTACAGCCGAGTTATTGTGTCCGACCGCAATCTGGAGCTCCGCCGCCTGGCGGTTAGCCAGGTCGCGTTGCTCGGAAAATATGTGGAGTATCATCGGGAAGTGATCCACGTCCTTGACCGCGCCGCGCGTAAAGACCCTGATTCAACCAATCGGTCCCTTGCGATTCTATTAATGGCATTCCTGTCAGAAAATAAATCCGATGGTTTCCGGATAATTTCGGACGCGCTGGGCAATCCGGACACCATCGTCAGACGAAAAGCGATCGAGCTGATTGTCGAGTCGCGCGACCCGTTTTACCTCGAAAGGCTCCAGACGGTTGCTGAAACGGATTCCGACCCGCAGGTCCGGGACCTCGCCCAGCGGGCTATTACCTCGTTAAAGCCGTAGATTTTTCCGGGGCAATTCTGTGATACAATAAATCATGGCCCCGCGAAAATCGAATTTTCGCCCCTCTCCCAAAAAATCCCCGAAACTTTTTGAGCATACCGTCCAATCGGCTTCCGCGGGGGTGGTCGCGGTTGATCGGAACGAGCGATGCCTCATTTGGAACGAGCGCATGGCAAACATAACCGGCGTCAAAAGCAATGAGGCGGTGGGAAAAAAAATATCTGAGATTGGCTGCTTCCCGAATCATGCGAAAACGAGAGATTGCTTCCGCGCCGCGCTCAAAGGTAAACTCGCCTCCTCTTCGCATTGGAGCTTCAAAAGTAAATCGGGTGGAAAAATTAATTTTCGCGCCGACTGCACCCCGCTCAGGGATTCCAAAGGGAAAATCATCGGAGCTCTGGCGGTAGCTCACGACGATTCTGAAGGGATAAAACAAAAAAACGAGCAGCAGGTCATTTTTGATTCAGTTCCAGCCATGATTTGGTACAAAGACAAAGAGAACCGCATATTGCGGGCCAATCTGCCAGCTGCCGCTTCTTCGGGGATGAGCGTTCAGGAAATAGAAGGGCGGTCCACTTTTGATCTCTATCCGGAAGAGGCCGAAAAGTATTATAAGGACGATCTTGAAGTGATTCAATCCGCGCGGCCCAAGCTTGGAATAGTTGAGCGGATGCAGCTGAAAGGCGGAGAAAAGCGTTGGGTTCAGACCGACAAAATTCCCTACCGGGGCGACGATGGGGACATTATGGGCGTGATTGTCGTGTCGCAGGACATTACGGAGCGGATGCAAATCGCCGAAGATCTAGAGAAATCTCTCGAATTACTCAAAGGGACCCTTGAAGCGGCGATAGATGGCATCTTGGTGGTGGACGACCAGGAAAAAATAATTAACTACAACCGCAATTTCGCGCGCATGTGGGGGTTATCCGAATCTATTCTGGAATCCAAGGACGATCAAAAGGCCATCCGCTTTGTCTTGGACCAGCTGATCGATCCTGAAGGGTTTACAAAAAAGATCATCGAACTTTACGCGAATAAAGAGAGCGAAAGCATCGATACTCTTCGGTTTAAGGACGGAAGAGTTTTTGAGAGATATTCGAGACCTCAGCGATTGGGAGAAGGCAGATACGGAAGGGTTTGGAGTTTCCGTGATGTTACCGAACGCAGCAGGTTCGAAGCTGAGCTAAAGATCCGAGCCGAGAAGTTAGCCCGATCAAACGCGGAGCTTGAACAGTTTGCCTATGCCGCATCTCACGACCTTCAGGAACCCCTGCGCACCGTGGCCAGTTTCGCGGAACTACTGATGCGGCGCCATGGGGAGCAGTTGGATCCAGATGCGGCGAAATATGTGAGCCACATGATGACCGGCGTCACTCGCATGCGCGACCTGATCAATGACCTGCTCGATTATTCCCGAGTGGGCTCCGACGCCAAGGAATTTCAGGAGGTCGAGTTCGAAAAGGTGCTTGAGGCGACCTTGTCCAACC
>JANLTE010000001.1:0-2068 GCA_031362785.1 Elusimicrobiota bacterium | reverse complement strand
CCGCCACATTTTACTTTTCCGCTTATTTTTCCACCCGCAT
This sequence comes from Elusimicrobiota bacterium, assembly GCA_031362785.1. Taxonomy (GTDB): domain Bacteria; phylum Elusimicrobiota; class Elusimicrobia; order 2-02-FULL-39-32; family 2-02-FULL-39-32; genus JANLTE01. The sequence goes on along the minus strand of JANLTE010000001.1, from coordinate 2,028 downwards.
GTAAGGGGGAATGGGCGCGTCCAGAACTCCGAACTTTTCCGCGAATAAAAATCCCGCCGGTTTCACCGTAAATTTTCCGAATTTTTGATTGATATCGTCCATGGTTTGATTCGCCTGCTGTTTGCGCGCCAACGATTGCAGCAGAAATTCTTGTAAAGGTCGGGGGTCCAGCCCATCATCAGTTAATTCTTTCTTAATTGTTTGCTTGCCCGCGCCGCGCAGGAGGGGGTTTGATTTTTTCTCCACGGTGGCAAAATAAGCGTTCATGTCGACGTGCAGGATCACGCGATTCATCATGAGGATGTTAATAGCGGGAGATTTATTCGATGTAGACTTTTCCCAGCACCCGCTCGGTGGTTTTTAGGTTGAAACGGAGCTCGAAGACGTTGGCACTGTCGGTGGCGCAAAAATAAATGAGCATGGTTTCGCCTGAGCGCGCCCGCCAGGTATGTTCAATGCTTTTAATCATATGCCTGGTCCGCCCCCAGATAGGACAGTTATGGTATAATTCACAAACCATCTGTTGCCTGGACCGAAGGGGGGACCGCGATCCATGAAAATCATCCGCGATGTATCGGAAAATATTTGGAATGAGGTTGCTCAAAACTGTCCTCATGCCACATTTTTTCACACTCCGAATTGGTCTAAAATCATCACTCAAACATATTCTCGCACTTGTTCGAACGCCACTCAGGCGTTCGACTTTGGGAACGGACGACTCGTCATCTTGCCCTTTATCAGGAGCGACTTTGAATTGAAGAAAAATTTCAGCGGGCTCCATTCCAGCGTTTTCGGGCTCTATGGAGGGCCCATCTACGCTTCGCCCGTATCCGCGGGCCGCCTCGAGTCCTCGATCCACGCCACGTTGAAAGCAGGAATCAAGAAAATCAGTTTCAACGGCAACCCCCATTGTATCGACTTCTTCGATACCGGAAAACAAGTTGACCGGTTTACGCAGGCGATCGAGCTTGAAAAAACCGCAAGCGAAGCGGCGCTCTTCGACAGCTACTCCGACAGCGTCGTCCGCATGATTAAAAAGGGATCGAGCCAAGGGTTTGTCTTTTGCAGAGCGCAAAACATTCAGGAAGTCGAGCAGTTTCACGCGATATATCAAGACGCAATAAGGCGATGGGGTGATAAGGCGACCAACAACTATGAAATCGATCTGTTTAGGAGCATATTCCTTAACGGCGGAGACGTCTGGGTCGTCAAGAAAGACGAAAATATCGTGGCGGGCAACATCAACTATTACTTCAACGGGATCTCGATCGACTGGCTGCACGCCTGCGACCCCCAATATATGAAAGCGGGCCTGAGCCACTATTTCACTCACCAGCTCATCGATCACTACCGAAAAGTCGGGGCTCGAATTTACGACTTCAATCCCAGCGGGGGGCACGAGGGGGTCGTTCAGTTCAAAGCGTCCTTTGGCGCGACGAAAAAATATTTCAAATCATTTTCAATCGATAATGAAGGCTGCGCTTATAAAACGTATGCAGCCATCCGGGGGCTCTTCGAGAAAGTATCGGTCCAATGCCTGGTAACAGCGAAATTGCTCCAAAACCTCGAAGCGTTTCATCAGTATTAATTCTGACCCATTCAACGTCCGATCATCAAAACAAACCCATGAATAAGATCAAATATTTTCTTCGCAGGAAACTAGCCTATTATATGCGGGACGTCAATGAAAGATATCTTTCGACCCGCATGACGGAGGGCTATCAAAACGAGAGCGGCTTTTACGCGGCTCAGGCGAAATTCAGTAATACAACGTACATCAACCATCCGGAGATTGTCACGGTCGGAGACAAGGTTCGCGTGGGGCACTTCACCATCCTGGACGGGACCGGAGGGCTCGAGATCGAAGAGGGTTGCCATATTGGGTCCTGGGTCGGGATCTTCACCCCATCGCCTTATTGCGGACTGATGTTCCGCCGGCGATTTGGCTTGCGTAGCTCAGCTGGTTAGAGCACACGCTTCATAAGCGTGGGGTCGAGAGTTCAAGTCTCTCCCCCGCCAAATTCCTTA
>JANLTE010000144.1:0-3308 GCA_031362785.1 Elusimicrobiota bacterium | reverse complement strand
GGTCACCTCGCGCTCGCCCGATCCGCCCTCAAGGAATTGAAGCTCAATTACATTTACTTCGTTCCCGCGCGCGTTTCCCCATTGAAGCGCGCCCAGCTTCACTCGCCTCTCCACCGCGTCCAAATGCTTCGTCTGGCTCTTCGCGGCATCCCTCAGTTAAAAGTATCGCAATTTGAAGTTCATTCTCCCGGCCCCTCGTACACGATTAGAACGCTTGAACATTTCCATCGGCGGCATCCCCGCAGCCAGATATTTTTTTTGATGGGTAGCGATTCTTTAAAAAAATTCGAGCGGTGGAAAAATTGGAAGAAGATCCTGGAACTCTGCGCTTTGGCGGTGGCGCGGCGCAAGGGAGAGTCCGCGGTCTCCGGAAAACTTTTAAAGCGCCTCGGCTCGCGCGTCCAGTTTTTGAAATCGGCTGCTCCTCTCATTTCTTCCACCGAGGTTCGAAGCGGTCGGTTTCACCCGTCAAAAGTGCCTCGCGAAGTTTTTCGGTATATTCAGGCCAAACGGCTCTATCAATAATGGAATCTAAAAAAGAAGCGAAGGTTTTAGATTTTCTGAAGCGAACTTTAACCGATGAGCGCCGCCGGCATGTGCTGGGAGTTGTCGAGCTTGCTGGAAAATTGGCGGAGCGGTTCGGTTTAGATTCCGATCGGGTCCGCTTGGCGGGCGCTCTGCACGATGTGGCGCGCTGCTGGACCCAGGAAGAACTGCATCGATACACAAGAAAATATCGAGTTCGCGTTCCTGATCTGAAATTCATTCTAAAGTACCAGCCGATCCTTTTGCACAGTTATGTGGGCGCTCACATCGCTCGGCGCCGCTTTAAAATCAAAGATCGGGAAATTTTGTCCGCCATCGCCAAGCATTCATTGGGGTCCATCAAAATGACCGCGTTTGAAAAATGCGTTTACATGGCCGACCTGCTCGCGCCCGACCGGGATTTTTATGGCGCCGACCGGCTTCGCGAAACGGTTTTCAAGGATTTGGACCTCGCTTTCCGTGAAGGCATCGCGGTTAAAATCCGATATGTCCTTGGCCGGAACGAGCCGCTCCATCCCGAAGTCATTCGCATTTGGAACCATGAAGTTACGGTTCAACCATCATGAAGCGGCTTTTTAGTTTTAATCCGAAAATTTTCGCGATTTGTATTTTTATTCTGGCGGTGCTCAGCCTTGCGGCCTCCATGTTCAGCCCGCTGTCAAAATCTCTTCGCAAGCAAGAGTCTGTCTTGGGCCTTTTGGTCGGAACCGATTGGGTCGACAACGCGCGCCACGCTGACACCATGGTCTTGTTCCGCTACAACCCCGCGCAGCGCTCCCTCGATTTGCTCAGCGTCCCGCGCGACACGCGCATTGAGGTTCCGGGCCTCAAGATACGGCGCATGAACGAGGTCTACGCCTACGCTTTCCGCGCGAACAACCGCAATCACGACGCGGCCATTCACGAACTCACGCGGATCATCCGTAGCGTTTTGTTCGCTTCGCCCAAAGTTTCCACGGAGCCCGGCGCCCGTGAGCGCTCGAGCGCGCTCCCCGAAATCAACTACTATGTTCAGATCGATTACGACGCGTTTCGAAAAATTATCAATCTGCTTGGCGGCGTTACCGTCACGATCGATGAGCCCATGAACTATGACGATAATTGGGGGAAGCTCCACATTCATTTTAATCCGGGGCAGTATGTTTTGGACGGTCAAAAGGCGCTCGAATACGTGCGCTACCGAGGACATTCGGGTGATTACGGCCGAGTGGTCCGCCAGCAGCAGTTCGTTTTGAAGATCCTCGATCGTTTTAAAAATCCCTTGAATCTGCTCAAAATTCCGAAAATCCTTTTCATTTCCATACCTTCCATCAAAACTAATTTGAACGCCTTTGAGAAATTTCTAATTCTATGGGAGCTGAAGGATCTTCGCAAAGAACAAATCCGGATGATGCAACTGCCGGGCCGCGCGCAGAATGGTTTTTGGATTCCGGACTCCGATGGCTTGGCCGCGACCGCTCAAATACTTTCCGGACAAAAGAGAGTCGCGCCGGTTAAATCGGTTCTTAACGGGGCGCTCGCACCCGCCGATGCGCCGAAGAGCGATTCATTGGAGGAAACGGCAAAACCGCTCACGGTCGAGGTTTGGAACGCGTCATCAAAAAAGGGCCTGGCGCTCGATGTCGTCCGCTATTTAAGGGGCAAAGGTTTTGACGTGGTGAAGTGGGGGAATTACAAATCCAGACAGCCCCGCACCCTCGTTCGGGACCACCGGGGCGACATGGATCATGCTCGGGCCATCGCTTCCGCGCTTAACGCTCCCAGGGTTGAAATTTTTACGCACATGGAAAGCAACCCTCTGGTCGACGTCGAAGTGATTCTGGGCGAAGACTATTCAGCGGAGAAAAAGTAGCTTGTACCGCGCGGACGGAGGCTTCTTTCAGCAATTTAAAAATCAGAAAATTCTGAGCCGGATCCCCGCTGGTAAAGTGATCGTGGCCGTTTCAGGCGGGGCCGATTCGGTGGCGTTGCTCCACTGCTTATGGCGAATGCAGAAAGAAAAAAAATGGGAACTCGTCGTGGCTCATGTGCAGCACAACCTCCGCGGAGCGGAATCAGCGAAGAATGAAAGATTTGTCGAATCTTATGCCCGTAAGTTGTATCTCAACTTTCGGGTGAGATCCATCAAGGTTAAAGATTTTTCGAAAGAAAATAAAATGGGAATTGAAGAAGCGGGAAGGTCTCTGCGCTACCGCGCGCTGGGTGAGTTCGCTCGCGAGTTGGGTGCCCGCTCAATTGCAGTGGCGCATAACGCCAACGACCAGGCCGAGACCCTGCTGTTGAACCTCCTTCGCGGCGCGGGTCCCAACGGACTTTGCGGAATGCGTCCCGCGCGATCATTGGTGGAAGTCACCGGTAACCGGGCTGATGAGGCGACGGTTCTGGTACGCCCGCTGCTCCGGTTTAGCAAGAAGAAGATTTTGGCCTATTTGCGTTCGCAAAAATTGGGTTGCTCTCCCGACAAGTCGAACCGTTCCCTGATTTATCGGCGCAATTGGGTGAGGCATAAACTCATCCCATTGATGGAGAAGGTTCAGCCAAAAACCGTGCAAAATCTCGTCCAGCTTTCCTTATACATGCAGCGGGCTCAGCTTGATGGCGACGGTGTTTTTAGGTATGATCTTCCCAGAAAGATTTTTAAGAATGAGGACGGGGGGCGCCCCCGCTGATGCCATGAAGGGCCGAAACACCGATATTGAATCAGTCTTGCTGGACCCCTCCGACATCGCGAGGGAAGTTCATCGCCTCGCGCGGGTCATATC
>JANLTE010000215.1:0-3065 GCA_031362785.1 Elusimicrobiota bacterium | reverse complement strand
CCTTTATTTTTTTCATAAGTTAGATGCGCGGGTGCATCGTTCATCTTCTCTGTCTTACAGCGAATACGTGAACTTGCGCTTCGGGTTGGCCTCGGTCAGCGATTTTAAGCGCTGGGTTCAGGTCAGCTTCGCTCCCACTTTTGAGCTTCCGCTGATGTTCCCGCTCTCGTTCCTTCCTGAAAAAGCGGCGCTAACAGCTGCGAAATGGCACAAAGACCACCCGGAGATGTTTTTACAGAGGGTTCAAAGCTTTAAACTCATCAAACAGGAAACCTTAAGCGCAATCCGCGAAAAAGTTGGAATAAAACTTGTGAAGGGCTTAACAAGTTGGATGACGTTTTTTTCCGTCTATACAATTGTCCAATCATTCGTCAATCCCGCAGGTCCGGAGCCGCCCGGCTGGGCGATGGTCGCAGTATCCGCGTTCGCGCTCATTTCCCTGCCATTTGTTCTCGCCGCAATATCCGCGCACCGAGTAACTCACCGCATCATCAACTGGATGCTTCCGCAAGCCGCCTTGACCCTCGGTGATTTCCCCGAATACAATAAAAATAACGTCAGGAGAGAAACCCTTCAGTCGCTGGATAATTTATTGCAGGACAAAAAAGCGAATCGGGTTCAGATCGAAGGAATTCTGGCGGGCATTGAAAGAGACGGGAAACCGGCTTTCAGCAAGGCAAACATTAAAAAATTGATGTTGGTCGGGGCCGATAAATTCCGGAGCAAGTTAATCCTTCTGCCGTATTTGATGGAACTTAAGAGGGATGAAAAATTTGTGTTAAATGGGAGCCACATCGCCGTTATTGTTTACAGTCAAAAAACCACCGATGAAAGCAGGCAATTGATTGACGCGCTGCTTGAAAAGAAAGACAAGAGCGATCAATGGCTCCTGAACGGCTCTCAGATCAGCCAGATCGTGTTGAGTGGGAAAAGCAAGAACGAGGCGCTGGAGCTGATTGACGCGCTGCTTGAAAAGAAAGACAAGAGCGGTCAATGGCTCCTGAACGGCTCTCAGATCAGCCAGATCGTAAAAAGCAAAATGACTTTGCATCAAATTAACGCGCGTATTAATGAAATTGACAATAATTTTCATGACGTTATCAGAAAATATGGCTCTGATAACGCGGGGCAACTTAAATTTTATGAGGATCTGTTTGGAAGCGGCGCGCCGGGATTGCCATTGGACCTGCTTTGGCATGTGCTGCCGAAACAACTGAAGGAAAAAGTTCGCTGGAATCAAATAAATATTTCGCTTACCGATGCAAAAATTCTGACTCAGATAACCCTGGATGAAGACGGTTTGAAAGCGGGGGCGCATTATTTTCCCATGGAAGGATATCGGGGTTACGAAGGGCTGCCGAAATTTTTTGACGCACTGAGGCGGGCAGGCGTGGTTCGCTCGCGAAGGGCCGCATTGGATTATTTAACGACGATTCCCCGGGATGTCCGGGAAGCGCAAGCCTGGTATTGGTCGCCGCTGCTGATTTCCCTGCAAAGGCCTTTTGGCGGTGAGGGCGAATTGTCCATGGAAGGAGTGATTGCGGATCCGAATCAGGATCCTGCAGCTGCGGCAGAGGAAAATATTCTGCTGGATCAAATTAAAGCGATTTTGGGGGCAGGTGACTATGAAACATTTTTAGCGCTGGTGGATCGGCCGCGTTCTGAATTAACAGCCGATGAAAATAGAATGTTATCCGGATTAATGGAAAAAGCCCGGAAGGGGTTGGGCATTGAGCTGGCGAAGGACGATGGTTTCGAAGGGGATGAGGAAGAGGGTGAGCATGGGGGCGATGGATTAAATTCCGGCGGGGCGTGGCACGTGGGGGACGCGGCGGAGATACTGGCCCGGGCGTTTTCCGGGATGACGCAGACGCTTCTCTCGATGATGACGGCGGGATTGTCCGATGAAATAAGGATCGAAATTAAATCTATCATCATGGCCGCCAAGGACGGCGATCCGGATCAGCGCGCGGCTCTGCGGGACAGCTTTAAAAAGTTGAGCCACGACCAGCAGATGGCGCTCCTTTACGACGTGGCCTCACGATCGAACTCCTGGTTCAACTATGACTGGCAGGACAGCATCGCTGATAGTTTGCGGGAACAGTATCCGCATAGCTCGGTGAGGGTGATCCGGAGCGAAAATTACTCCATGGTCGTGGGCTTACGGTGGCCCGGACATGAAGAGTTGACGCTGCACTTATCCGTATCGGATCAGGATGAACTGTTTTCTGATCCGCTGAACCACAGCCTGGCGCAGTACCGCGCGCCTCCGGGCAAAAACAAAAATTATGATTACAGCGTGATACTGCAGGAGAAGATTTTTTATCTGGGCGATGAAGTTTTGGGAATCATCCTGAAACACGAAATTGAGGAAATTACGAGGATGCGCGACAGCGATGGGAAGATCGGCGCGGAAGAGGCCCATCGGGCGGCCCTTGAAACTGTTGGCGGCGTTGAAGCGGTTCAGTTGGTACAGGACGGATTGGCTAGATTATTGGAAGAGAGCAGTCCGTTGCTGCAGGAATATCCCACTCCATTTTCCGAATTATTCTGGTTCTACGCCCATGAAGACCGGGATTTCGGACGGCAAGGTCCTTTCATATTGAAATCGGCGCAGGATGTAACCGGGTTGCTTCCGATGCCACCGGTCAATACGTGGATCGTGATCCTCAATGACGACGATTATCCGGGATCGCTTAAAATCTGACTCTGCGAAAGGAACGCAGGTGAATCGGAAGAAGCGTTCAGGAGACGGGTCGCAAAAGGTGAACATCACGACTCAAAATTATTTGATCTGATTTTACGGGCCGACCCGTTTGACCCGGCCATCGTGTGGCTGCATCCCGGCATGAGCTATCCGAGACTCAACCAGATCCTCAAATTATCCCGCTATTCAACGACGCAATGGTTTCTCGAGCGGCTGGAGCCGTGGCTGACGGGGCTCGGCTTTAATCAAATAAATGCCGCGACGATCATCAACAGCAGATTTTTGCTGGCGGTCGGGCTTGAACTGTCCGCCGACGGCAAAACCTTCACCAAAAAATTGGAGCCTGGCCCAGCGGCGG
>JANLTE010000205.1:0-7994 GCA_031362785.1 Elusimicrobiota bacterium | reverse complement strand
CAAGCGACCTTTGAGTTTCAAACGATGGTCGCCGAAATCTACGGAATGGACGTAGCGAACGCTTCCTTATATGACGGCGCCTCCGCTCTGGCGGAAGGCATTCTGCTCGCAATCCGCGAAACGGGCAGGAACAAAATTTTAATCTCCGCCGCAATCCACCCAGAATATCGGCAAGTAGTCCGAACCTACTGCAAAAATTTTGAGGTCGTGGAAATCCCTTACGCGGACGGTGTAACATCTCTTCGAGATCTGGAAAAATACTTGGATGAAACCGTCGCCTGCGTCGCGATCCAAAATCCAAATTTCTTCGGATCCGTTGAGGAGGGACAAAAATTCTCCGATACCGCTCACGCGAATGGAGCGCTTCTCATTACAAGTTCAAACCCCGTCGCCCTCGGCTTGCTGGCTCCTCCCGGAGACTGCGGGGCCGACATCGCGACCGGAGAAGGACAACCCTTGGGAGTTGCGCTCAATTTCGGCGGACCCTATTTAGGGCTGATCGCCTGCAAGGAAAAGTTTTTACGCAAGATGCCCGGACGGATTTGCGGCATCACCAAAGACGTTGAGGGCCGCCGCGGTTATGTCTTGACGCTCCAAACGCGCGAACAGCACATCCGGCGCGAAAAGGCGACCTCTAACATTTGCACCAACGAAGCGTTAATGGCACTGGCCGCAACCGTCCACCTCAGCCTCCTCGGGCCCGAAGGCCTCAAGGAAGTCGCGTCGCTTTGTTTTCAAAAGGCCCATTACGCCGCCGAACAGATTGCATCTGTTCCCGGTTTTTCGCTCGCTTTTCCTACTCCCTATTTCAATGAATTCGTAGTACGGTCGAAAATCGCTCCCGCAAAAGTGAACGCGCACCTGCGTAAAAATAAAATCATCGGCGGGCTCGAGCTGAAGCCATATTATCCCGAGCTGGCAGACGGTCTGCTCTTCTGCGCAACGGAAATGAACTCCAAGGCGCAAATGGACTCTTTAGTTCAATCATTGAAAGAGGTTTCCCTTGCAGGCTAACTTGAATGAAAAAGATTTGGTGATAGATCACCCTAAAATGCGACCCATAGAACAAAAATCAAAAGTCATCGAGCCTCTTATTTTTGAGATGAGCGTTGAAACGCGACGCGGGACAACTTTCCCAAAATGCGACGTGCCTGAAAAGAAAATTTCGAACCTTATCCCAGCCAACCTGCTGCGGAAGAAGCCCCCCCAACTGCCGCAGGTTTCGGAGTTTGACGTGGTCCGGCACTTCACGCGGCTCTCCAAACTAAATTTTTGCGCGGACACTAATTTTTATCCGCTGGGATCTTGCACGATGAAGTATAACCCAAAAGTGAACGAGAAAACTTCGGCGCTGGCGGGGTTCACTCACGTGCACCCTTACCAAATCGATTCAGAGATTCAGGGCACGCTAGAACTTCTTTGGCAGCTGGAAAAGTTTTTATGTGAATTGACCGGTTTGGACGCATTTTCCCTGCACCCGGCAGCAGGAGCGCAGGGCGAACTCGCCGGATTGATGATCGCGCGAAACTACTTTGAGTCTCGAAAAGAAACGAGGACCAAAGTGCTGGTGCCCGACAGCGCCCATGGGACCAACCCCGCAAGCGCCACGATCGCTGGTTTTTCTGTTGTATCTGTTCCGTCGAATGCTCGGGGACGCGTAGACAAGGCAGCGCTTCAAAAAGCTTTGGGGCCCGACGTCGCGTTCGTGATGATCACCTGTCCCAACACGCTCGGACTCTTCGAAGACGACATTCAGGAAATTTCCAGAATGGTTCACGCCGCTGGAGCGCTGCTTTACATGGACGGCGCTAATTTCAACGCGCTCGTGGGCTTAGCCGAACCCGCGAAACTAGGGTTTGACATGATGCACATTAACCTCCATAAAACTTTCAGCGTCCCGCACGGAGGCGGAGGCCCCGGAGCGGGCCCCTTGGGCGTCAAAAAGAGCCTTGAAAAATTTTTACCGATGCCTAGAATTGAAAAACATAACAATGAATTTAAATTGATCACGCATGAAAAAATGTCGATCGGACAAGTGCGCGCTTTTTTTGGGAACACCGGAGCGCTGGTTCGGGCTTACACATACATATTAGCGCTCGGGCTCGACGGATTGACCGGCGTCAGCCAGAACGCAATTTTGAACGCGAATTATCTTTTGTCAAAGCTAAAACCGCTGTTCAGGCCTTATGTCGCTGAGACCTGCATGCATGAGTGCGTTCTCACGGGATCCGAATACGCGAAAGAAGGTATTAAAACGCTGGATATCGTAAAGCGCCTCCTCGACTACGGATTTTACGCGCCAACCATCTATTTCCCCCTCATCGTGCCAGAAGCCATGATGGTGGAGCCCACCGAAAGCGAATCCAAAAAATCCATGGATGATTTCGTGGCTGCAATGCGAATGATCGCAGCCGAGGCCAAGAGCGACCCAGAAAAAGTACAGACCGCTCCCCACACGACACCCGTCCGCAGACTGGATGAAGTGACTGCCGCAAGATCTCCAATTTTGAAGTGGAGCCCGGGGCTCGTTTAAGCGGGGCCCAAGACGCGCGATGATCTCTCTTTGCGCTGAAGACAAAAAACAGTTTTCCAACAACCTACTGATACCATTTTTTCCCGCTAATACTTGGGAGTGGATGCCCCTTGCCATTGAGGATAGCTCCAATACCATGCAGCGGGACCGAGATCTGTTTGAAAGCGTTAAAACTGGCCAAAACCTTCCTTATATAAGATTTTACAAATGGAAAAATCCGACCGTCTCATTCGGAAGAACTTACAACATGGATCAAGTCCCACGGGAAAAGTTGACTGGGGAAGGCTGGTCCGTGGTTCAAAGGCCAACCGGAGGCGGAACCGTCCTTCACAAAAATGATTTGTGTTTTTCACTGGCCTGGCAAAAAAACAATTCCACAATTCCCTGGCGCATCGCAGAATCCTATCTCGCAATTCATAAATGGATCCGATCATCTCTAAAAATACTGGACGTCGAATGTACTTTTCAAACGGATTCAGCGGGCAGCATTTACTACGGTAACGACCTTTGTTTTAAAAATCCGGTTTGTTCCGACCTCCTCCAAGAGGGGAAAAAAATTGTAGGCGGAGCTCAATGGCGGAGTCACGATACTGCGCTTCACCAGGGCTCAATTCAGTTAGATCTGTCCGAGACACGTCTTGAAATATTTCAATCGTCATTTCAGGATCATTTTAAAGTGCGCGCCTTGGACGGGCACGTCTCCGCGCAATGATACTCCAGCAATTGATCAACGGTATCACTTTAGGTTCGATCTACGCGTTAATATCGCTAGGGTACACCTTAGTGTACGGAGTTTTAATGATGATCAATTTCGCGCACTCCGAGATCTTCATGATCGGCGCGTTTTTCCCTTTGGCAGCGCTTTCCCTTCCAATAGTCAGATCCCTGCCGCTAGCGGCTCAACTTGTATTGTCCATTTGCCTCGCAATGGGAGGAAGCGCGGTCGTTGGTTTTTTGATCGAGCGCATCGCTTACAAACCCTTGCGCCACGCAACGAGGTTGGCGCCATTAATATCCGCAATCGGCGTCTCGATTTTTCTTCAAAACTTTATATTCCTTTTCATCTCGAACCAATCCGAACCCTATCCGGAAATATTTAGAGTCCGTTCATTCAGGATCGGGGAAAGTGAAATCAATTCGCTCCAGATATTTATTATCGGAGTCGCTCTGACGCTAATGTGCGCGCTGCAATTTTTCATTTACAAGACGAAGTTAGGCAAAGCCCTTCGCGCCACCGCCGGAGACAGGGAAACCTCAGAGCTTTTAGGCATTAACACCAACCAAATTATTTCATTAACCTTCCTGATCGGGGGAGCGTTGGGGGGCGCTGCGGGACTCCTAAATGGAATGTATTACGGTTCGATCAAATACAATATGGGGTTCGTGCCAGGAATTAAGGCTTTTACCGCAGCGGTTCTGGGTGGAGTTGGAAACATCGGAGGGGCAGTCTTGGGAGGATTTACGATTGGAATTCTGGAAGCGCTGGCGGCTGGTTTTATACCTGGCGGCTCAGAATGGAAGGACATTTTTGCCTTTGTGATTTTGATCCTCGTACTTCTTTTTAGACCTCAGGGGATATTAGGCGAAAAAGTTCAAGATAAACTTTAACCGCCTCAATCTTCACCGCGACCCCTTAAATTGATGGTACGCTCAACAACCGTCTGGTTATCGCTCAAATCTTTCGCGACGATCCTGATCTTATTTTCGCCTGAGCTATTTAAGACGAGCGGCCAGCGAAAAGTTCCGTCTGACTTTACTTCCACGGGATGTCCATTTACAGTGACGATCGACCCTAAGTCCACCGTTCCATCTACATTAACCATGCTTTGCCTCGTACTGGTGCCGTTTTCCGGAGAGCGCACTTCAAGGCGCGGAGCCACAGTATCAATCTCGATGATTGGCAAGGGGTAAAATTCAGTCACCATGCCCTTCTCATCGGTATATGAAACCCTGCGATAATATCTTCCGTCCGGCACTTTGTAGTCGCGCTCGGTCGAGACGTCTGTTTGCTCGGTGAGGGGATGAACCTGATCTAGTATGATTCTTGAAAAGTAGGGGTTGAGCGAAAGCTGTACTCGGTAACTGTTCTTAGTTATTAACTTTTCCGCTTTATCCGTTTCGGATTTTTCACGGTTTGAGTTCGATCGAATTGCTTGTTTAACAGTTTTATCCGGAGCGCTTTCCCCTTGTCTGGAGCGCGAAATAATCACTTCTCCGCGGCTGTTAAAATCTGCCATTTCAAAACCAGGCATGGCCGGGACCTTAACGGGCGATGAGGGATCTGTTTTGGGGAAGGTGATGTTGGCAAAACCTTCCTCGACTACAACTTTTTTACCCGTATCGATCCCAAGCACTTCGGCCCGCCCTTTTTCGACCTGTACGATCGTTGAATGATCGCTTCGAACGCGCGCTTTAAAAAGCGAGCCGGCGCTCATAGAGTTCACTTCTGCGGTTGGGGTAATGACCTTTGTTCGACCCGTTCTTACAATTCCAGTCAGGAGGTTTACCTCCTCACGCTTGAGTTCAGGCCTTAATATCACGAGAGATTTTCGAGCGATCCGTAAAATATCACCGCTGTAAAATTTCACGTGAGCTTCGCCGTCATCCATCGTCCGAATCCCGTCTTCATTAAAAAGGTCCAGATGAATTTTCGCACCCTTCCAATCGGGCTGCTCTTTGCGCCGGTATAAAACGTCATTTAAAATATACGTCAAATCCGCCTTGCGCAAATGTTCTTTAATTAAGAGCATCGGGACTTTTATTTTCATGCCGGGAAGCGCGCCGTTTGGATCATTCATCGACAGGTTGTTATGTTTTAAAATCGCAGGCCATCGGCCCGGGTCTTGAAGGTAAGTGCTGGCAATACCCCAAAGCGTGTCCCCTTCTTTGACTATGATTTCCTGCATTTTATCATCGGCTGAAACGCAAGTACCATAAAGGATGAATATCGCAAAGACGGCTGCGGCAACTTTCTTCATGTCTTATCGGGCGCTTTATTGTTAACTTTATTAGACGATAGCGATCCATCGCCCAGTTTTTTTGGGATCCAGAAAATGAATTTGGAACCGTCATTCAGTTTGGATTCAACCCAAATTTTCCCCTGATGCAGCTCAATGAAATATTTGCAGATGGTTAAGCCCAACCCAGTCCCCCCCTTGCCGCTCTCTAAAGTCGTCTCTAGCTGATGAAATTTGTGAAAAATTTTCTCTTTATAATTATCGGGGATGCCTGGTCCGTGGTCTTCGACCGATATTTGGATGCGATCGGAAAAATTCTCGAGCACCACTTTAACTGTCGTGTCGTGAGGAGAAAATTTTAACGCGTTTGCCACTAAATTGCTGATAGACCGTTCAATCATTGAAGGTTCGCCATCGAGGTTCAAGGTCGCTTTATCACTTCCTGGAGGAAAAATTAGATCGAGCGCTATGTTTTTTCGCCGAGCCAACCCCTGATAGAGCGCCATCGTTTCCTCCAACATGCCCGCCACATTAAACGGCTTAGGGTGAATATCCAATTCACCGGCCTCAAATTTAGCGATGTCCAGGATGTCGTTAACCATGTTCAGCAGGCGGCCTCCGGCCTTCTGCATGGTATCCAACATTTTTTCCTGCTGGTCGGTGACCGGCCCTCCCACGCCGTCTTTTAAAAATTTAATGAACCCCATGATCGAGCTCATGGGGTTGCGCAAATCGTGAGTGATGGAATGCAGGAAGGTTTCCTTTAGCTTATCCATTTCGCGCTCCAGAGTGACTTCGTGAAACGCGAGAACGACGCCAATCTTCTTAGAAGTTCCCGGACGAAAAACCGGTTCAGCAGTAATCTGATAATGCCGGACTTCAGGCTCGGTCAGTGAAATCTCTTTAACGACGCCGCCTTGCTGCAAATCAAAAAGCTCTTGAATCGATTTTTGAATTTGAGGAACGGTGATAGACTCGAACAAATTTTTACCGAGCCAGGGCCTCGGGTCGTGAGATATTTCAGACTTTTCGCCGCACAATGAAAGCAAAGCTGCCGCCTTTTCGTTTACAAGCTGGATTTTGGCGCTGTTGTCCATCAAAATAATTCCATCTGCGATCGAAAAAACAATGGCTTCAGTCTTTGTTTTCTCGGAAATTAACCGGTCAATCTGTAGTTCGGAATACTGCTTTAGGCTCTTCACCATGTCGTTAAATGTCCCGGCCAAGTCGCTCATTTCATCTTCGGTATCGACTTTAACGATGTGATGGAAATCGCCTTTTGCCACTTTCTGCGCGCCGCTAATCAATGCGAAGATGGGATTTGACAAATCCTTGGCGAAGAAGAACGCGATAAATCCGGACAAGAGCAGAGTGACCCACAAAATAACGTTAGCGCGCTTTCTCGTTTCGTAAACTGCGAAGTAAGCGCTTTTTTGAGGTTGTTCGATCACGCAAGCCCACCCTGTCGACTTTACGCGCGAGTACGCCCCGACCAAAGTCTCGCCGGATTCCCCTTTGAACTCACGGGAACCAATGGATCGGTTTTGAAGCGCCTCGACGACCAGAGGGTGGTCTTTGGCCGAGACTTTCTTCAGCATCTTTTGCGGATCCGAATGAATGATGATAGTGCCAAACTCATCAACGACGAACGCTTTTTTATCGGTCCCCTGAACGCCCGCGCCTTCAATCGAAAGCTCCTTCCAGAAGTTGGTTAGCGAAATAACCGCATAAAACGAACCCTTATCGAAGCGCGCAGGATCCACAGGAAAAATCATGAGGAAACGCGGTTTGCCGCTTTGAATGTCAAATTGAAACTTGGCCGAAACAACCTGATCGTTATATTCAGTGTAAGTTAGGTAAAAGGGGTCATTCGAATGGTCGATCAAACTCTTTTCATCCGGATAGAAGGAACTCACGGCCTTCAAATTTTCCTTGCCGAATTTGTTAATGTAGGCGACGCTAATGAACTCAGGGTTCGTTTCAATCAGCGCCTGAAGCGGGCTTGCGGAGATTGAACCCTGCAGGCGGATAGTTTCAATGGCGGCGCGAGCTTTGCCGGAAAATCCGCTCAAATAGAGGTCAATTTTTCCTGCGAGTGAATTGACGATGTTGGTATGCAGCTCAAGGATGTTTGTTTCGAGGTGATCTTTATTTAAATTGACAGTCTGCCACCCCACGATAAATGCGGGCAGCGTGGATAAAAAGATCAGGACGATGGCGATCTTTGGAAAAAGCTTAAGTCGCAGCACCATCCTTATCTATACTAAGGAAGCAGTTTTGTCAATGAGAAGTGTATATTTTCTATTTGAGCGATTTATTTCTTCTTGACGAAAAAATAAAGATCGCCGCTGAACCAGAGGTGTTCCGATGTTTTCTCAGCCACAACGCCGTGTCCGGAATAAAAATCCACTCGGTTCCAGCCCTTAATCGCTCCGCCCTCATCTTGATTCAGTACGAATCGGGCCAATTTTGTAGTTCCGGTCACTAGAAGTTTGGAGTCAATG
>JANLTE010000198.1:0-9325 GCA_031362785.1 Elusimicrobiota bacterium | reverse complement strand
CGGGCGGAACTCAGTCGTCCGACATTATGGTCATTGGTCGCGACACTCGCGAATCTGGAACCTGGATCGAGAAAAAACTGGCAGATGGTTTTTTGAAGGCGGGTCTTCGCGTTTTTTCATGCGGCGTCATCCCCACTGCGGCCATTGCCGCCGTCCTCCACCGTAAAAATTTTCTGGGCGGCGCCGTGATTTCGGCGTCACATAACCCTCCCGAATTCAATGGCATTAAGTTCTTTTCTTCCATAGGAAAGAAAATTCCCGACGCGTGGGAAGCGGAAATTGAACGCAAGCTTAAAGTGCTCAAGAAAATTAAATCCAATCAGGTCTTTAAATCCATTGAGCCTTACGCGGAAAGCAAGGAAATCTTCATCCAGCTGTTAAAGGATTCTCTCCCCGCTGGATTTTCTCTGAAAGGGCTCAAGTGGGTCGTGGATTGCGCCAACGGGTCTGCCAGCCACATTGCCCCCAAAGTTTTGGAATCATTCGGCGCGCAAATAATCGTCATTCACGCGAGTCCTAATGGAAGAAATATCAATTTACACTCCGGAGCGCTCCACCCCAAGGCCCTCCAGTCGGCGATTATAAAATCCAAGGCCCATGGGGGTTGCGCGTTCGACGGCGATGCCGACCGAGTTCAGTTCGTAGATGAAAAGGGCCAGCTTTTAGACGGTGACGTGTTGATCGGGATGGCGGCTCAACACTTGAAGGAAATTAAACAGTTAAAGGAAAATGCCGTCGTTGCGACCGTAATGGCTAACCTCGGGTTCATCCGCAAAATGGAAAAACTGGGGATCAAGGTCGTGAGCTGCCCCGTAGGCGACCGCGCCGTTTTAGAAGCGTTGGAATCTTCGGGCGCCATTATCGGCGGGGAGCAGTCGGGACACGTTATTTTTAGGAATTACCTGCCCACAGGCGATGGCCTTTTGACCGCGCTGCAAATTTTGAACATACTCGTACAAAAGAAGAAAAAACTTTCTCACTACGAAAAAATTTTCCCTAAAACTCCCCAGGTGCTATTGAACGTGCGCGTGGAGCAAAAAACTCCGGTGGACCAAATTCTAAGCCTCAAAAATGCCATCCGGAAGGCCGAGCATCAGCTGGGCCGGAACGGCCGCGTGTTCGTGCGGTATTCCGGCACGGAGCCCCTTTTGCGCGTAATGGTTGAGGGGCCCACCCATAAAATCATTTCCAAAATCGCGGAAGAAATTGCGGAAGAAGCGAAGTCGGTTTTAGCGTAATGGTTAAGTTGGGCGTTAACATCGACCATATCGCGACCCTGCGGCAGGCGCGGCTCGGCGAAGTTCCCGATCCGGTTAACGCTGCAGCGGCAGTTCAGCGGGCGGGCGCTCATGGCATTACGGTTCACTTGAGAGAAGATCGTCGGCACATACAGGATCATGATGTTCTTCGCCTTAAAAAATCATTGAAAATTAAGCTGAATTTAGAAATGTCAATCGCTCCCGCTATCGTGAATTTTGCCTGTAAAGTGAAACCGGAAGCCGTCTGCCTGGTCCCGGAGAAGCGGATGGAGTTGACGACGGAGGGGGGGCTGGATGTTGCGGGAGAGAGAGCGAAAATAGCAAAAGCGGTTCGCCAATTGAAAAATGCGGGAATCTCTGTTAGTCTCTTTATCGATCCCACGGCGCGGCAGATCGAGGCGTCCCGCGCGGTTGGCGCGGATTGTGTTGAGTTGCACACTGGAACTTATGCCGCAGCAAAGGGTTCGGCTCAGAAAGGCCAGCTTCGGAAACTGTTGATTGCTGCTGAATTCGCGCGGCGCTTAAAATTAATTTTAAACGCAGGCCACGGGCTCGATTATAAAAATGTAAAGCCCGTCGCGAAAATCGAAGGGATGAACGAGTTGAACATCGGATTTTCAATAGTGGCTCGATCCCTTTTCGTGGGAATCGAAAAAGCCGTTAAGGAAATGAAAATTTTAATCCGATGAGCTGGTGCCAGCATTTCAGGAAATTGACCTGAACAAAGGATGTGCAGAGCGCTGCGAGAGCAGTCGTCCTTAAGCTCTGCGAAAGGAGATCACCATGGAGTTTATAGACATATTGAGAGCGGCGGTAGATCGGAGCGCTTCAGACGTCCACGTTTGCATCGGCAAGCCCCCGATGGTTCGAGTTAAGGGAACCATTGTCCCTCTCACTGATTTTCCCATCATCAATGCGGAAGAATCCAAGCGCCTGATTTATTCCGCTCTTTACGACGACCAAAAGCAAAAATTTGAAGAAACGATGGAATTGGACTGCTCCTTTGAAATCAAGGGCCTTTCCCGTTTTCGCGTGAACGTTTTGCGGCAAAAAAACGGCGTCGAAGCGGTTTTAAGGATTATTTCCTCTAAAATTCCGGACGCGGAGACCCTGCGGTTGTCCGAGGCGATTATGGACCTGACGAACCTGCCCAGGGGCCTGGTTCTTGTCACTGGCCCTACGGGATCGGGAAAATCCACCACTCTGGCCTGTCTCATCCAGATGATCAACCAAAAATACAATCACCATATATTAACGATTGAAGATCCAATCGAATTTGTTTACGAATCGGAAAACTCGATCGTTCGGCAGAGGGAAGTGGGCGCCAACACTCACAGTTTCGCCAACGCGCTCCGGAGCGCGCTCCGCGAAGACCCCGACGTGATTTTGGTCGGAGAAATGCGAGACTTGGAAACGGTGGGGCTCGCGTTAACGGCTGCGGAGACGGGACACCTTTGTTTCGGCACGCTCCACACCACGGACGCCGCGATGACCATCGACCGAGTCATCGATGTTTTTCCAACCGCGCAGCAGCAGCAAATTCGCGTCCAGCTTTCGTCCGTTTTGCGCGGCGTCATCTGCCAATCTCTTTTACCGCGGGCCGATGGGGAGGGGCGCGTGGCGGCGCGGGAAATAATGATCGTGACTCCCGCGATCGGAAATCTGATCCGCGAAGGTAAAACGCACATGGTTCCGAACTCGATCGAGACCGGCTCTAAATTTGGAATGATCAGCCTTGATAAAGCCTTGATCGAACTCGTGAAGGCGGGTTTAGTATCAGTAGAAGACGCCTGCGCCAAAGCCACCAATCCTGAAGTCGTGCGCGCAGGAAAAACCGGCACAAACGTTAGTTCCGCCGTGAATCTATAATCTCATGACGCTCCAAGAGTTCCTTAAAGCGATCGTTGACAAAGGCGCTTCGGACCTTCATATTAAGGCGAACCGCCCTCCGCTCATGCGCTTGAGGGGGGACATCGTTCCGCTTGAAGAGATGCCCTTGCTTTCAAACGAGGAAATTCAGGTTTTGATACACTCGATTACTTCTCCGGCCCAACAGGAGCGACTCGCGAAAGAAAAGGAATTGGATTTTTCGTTTTACATTGAAGGCATGGCGCGGTTTCGAGCGAACGTATTTTTTCAGCGCGGGCTGGTATCGGCCATTTTTAGAATCATCCCAAACAAAGTCCCCACGATCGAAAGTTTGGGGCAGCCGCCGATTTTAAAGGAACTCGTCGCGCGACCCCAAGGGTTATTTTTGGTCACGGGGCCGACCGGGAGCGGAAAATCTACGACTCTGGCCGCCCTCGTGCAGCACATCAACGAGAATTTTCAAAAGCACATCATCACGATTGAAGATCCCATCGAATTTATCTATACTGACGCCAAGTGCTCCATTAACCAACGCGAGGTAGGGCAGGATACGACAGATTTCGCGCAGGCTCTCCGGAGAGTGTTGAGGCAGGACCCTGACATTATTTTGATTGGTGAAATGCGTGATAGGGAAACGATATCCACCGCTATCACTGCCGCGGAAACGGGGCATTTGGTGTTTGGAACGCTGCACACCAATGACGCTAAACAGTCAGTGAACCGCGTGTTGGACAGTTTTACGGGCGATTCTCAGCAGCAAGTGCGCATGCAATTGGCCAACGAGCTCGTGTGCATTGTTTCACAGCGGCTTATCAAGCGCAAGGACGGTCATGGGCGGGTGGCAGCGTCTGAAGTCATGATCAATACGCCCACCATCAAAAAATTGATCGAGGATAACAAAATCGGACAGATTACCAAAGTCATGGAAGAATCATCTTCATTTTATAAAATGCAAACTTTTAACCAAGCCCTGTTTAAACTGGTCAAGGAGAATTCAATTTCCAGCCAGGAGGCGTTCGCCATCTCGGAAAATCCGAACGACCTCAAAATCCGTTTTCAAACCGAAGGAATACCGTTCGACGAAAAACCTGCGGGTAGTGCTTGAGCCTCACCTCCACCCAATTCAAAAAAATCGCGATTAGCGCCGCTCAACTCGCCTACCAAAAGAAGGCCGAGGACATTTTACTGCTCGATTTGCGGAGGACTCATTCTGGCGTCGCGGACTACATCCTGGTATTAAGCGCCAATTCTCAAACGCACCTGAACGCTTTGCGGGACTATATCGAAGACTCCTTGGAACAAATCGGCGTGCGTCCGGCGCATAAAGAAGGCCATAAGGAAAACCACTGGCATGTCCTGGATTATGGTGGGGTTTTGGTGCACCTGTTTAACGAAGGCGTGCGGCGGAATTATTCGATTGAACGGCTTTGGGAGCAGGCGAAGGAAGTCGTTTGGAACGGAAACGGGTCCCGCTCTAAAACGCTGAAACGACCGACAAGGAAACCCAGGCGGAAGTCGCGGTAATGCTCAAACAGGAAATCCGAAAAAAAATCAGCGGGGCGCTGAAGAAAAAATATCCTGATTTGACCGCAGATTTTTTCAGCGTGGATGAGCCCGCGTCGGGAGTGGACGCGGACTTGGCGAGCAATGTCGCGTTCGGGTTGGCAAAACACGCGAAGGTCACGCCCGCTGTGGCCGCGGAATCCCTCGTCCCGGATTTAAAAAACGGGATCATTCAGTCGGTCGAAGTTTCGAAAAATGGGTTTCTGAACTTCAAGCTGAACGATCAATTCCTCCAGGACACCGTTTTCAAAATTTCTTCGGCGCGAGCGAATTTTTTTCATAGAACGCCCGACGCAAAGAGCGCTCCGGTGATGATCGAGTTCGTTTCCGCTAACCCCACCGGCCCGCTGCACATCGGTCACGGTCGCGGGGCCGCTCTCGGAGATTCTCTGGCGCGCATCTATCGTCAGCTCGGCTATAACGTCACAACCGAATACTATGTGAACGATATCGGCCTGCAGATGCAGATTTTAGCCGACTCCGTCAGGATCAGGTCCTCCCATTTGAGCGGGAAGGTCGACGTTCCGTTTCCGGATAACGGCTATCACGGCGAATACATCGCTGATATCGCCAAAAAAATGAAAGCTGAATCGCGCGATGATTTTTCCGTTTATCCCAGAGAATATATTTTGGATTGGATTCGAAAGGATTTGGGAGAGTTTGGGGTCAGCTTTGACGCCTGGTTTTCCGAATCGGACCTGCACGGAAGTAAAAAAGTGGATGGTGTTATTCAATCGCTGCGCGCCAAAAACGTCATCAGGGAACGAGACGGCGCGTTATGGTTTGTCTCCGAATCAGACGCCAAGAAAGAAGGCGATGAGACGGAGGCCGACAAGGACCGCGTTTTGAAGCGGTCAGACGGGCGCTACACTTATTTTGCCTCTGATATCGCTTATCACCAAGACAAATTTGTCCGCGGTTTCAAGCACTGCATCGACATCTGGGGCCACGATCATCACGGGTATGTCCCCAGAGTTCAGTCGTCGCTCGCGGCGCTGGGCTTGCCGAAAGATTTCCTGACCATCTTGTTGTACCAGCTGGTTTCGCTCAAACGCGACGGGAAGAGGATCGCGATGTCTACGCGCTCCGGTCAATTTGTGACGCTTCGTGAAATTTTGGACGAGGTGGGGCGGGATGCCTGCAGGTTTTTTTTCGCGCTCCGGAGCCCAAACGCACAGCTCGATTTTGACGTTGACCTGGCCAAAAAGCAGTCCAACGAAAATCCGGTCTATTATGTGCAATATGTCCACGCGCGGATATGCTCAATATTTAAGGAAGCGGAGAAGCGGGGCATCCCTGTTGATTCGATGCCGTTGGAAAGCGGGCCGCTTATTTTAACGGAAAAAGAAGAGCGGGAACTGTCGAAAAAAGTGATGATGTTCGATGACGTACTTGAGACCTGCGTCCAAATCCACTCTCCGCACGCGCTGGCGACCTATTTGATCGACTGCTCAACGCAGTTTCATAAATTTTACGATTCCTGCCGCGTGGTGGACGCCGAACCCGCGGTACGAAACGCCCGCTTTGCGCTTTTAGGCGCGACGCAGACGGTTGTTAGGCTCGGATTGTCTCTTTTGGGTGTGAGCGCGCCGGAAAAAATGTAGGAAGATTTATTTTACGGGGATGTCTAAGAGCCTGTAAACGGTTTCTTTGAGATGTCCGGGGTCGATGGGTTTGTGCAAAAATTCGCAAACGTTGGACTCCATCCGGATCAGCTCTATCGTTCCAAGATCTAATTCCCTCGAAGTTAAAATGCACACGGGCACTTTTTTATAACCTGGTTGCTGCAGTTCCTTCACGAAATCATATCCGCCCATCCGAG
The DNA here is from genome assembly GCA_031362785.1 of Elusimicrobiota bacterium. Classification (GTDB taxonomy): domain Bacteria; phylum Elusimicrobiota; class Elusimicrobia; order 2-02-FULL-39-32; family 2-02-FULL-39-32; genus JANLTE01. The sequence continues at coordinate 2,812 of JANLTE010000198.1, read as the reverse complement.
GCATCATTAAATCCGATATTACGAGGTCCACTTTTTGGGTGACGTTCGCTTTTAAATGGTTCAGTGCGGATATGGCGTTATCGACCGCGATGACGTGAAACCCGTCCCGCGTGAGCAATATCTGCAAGAACTCGCTGACGGTATCGTCATCTTCAATGACTAATATGGTTTTAGCGGGTCCCTGTGCCATTGCCATTATTTCTTGGGACGGGATATTTTTTTAAGTTCTTCTTCATTTTTTTCCCGAGCTCGGTGGTGAGGTCGATGTTGTATTTTTGCGCGAAGCGCAGGACGGTATGCAAAACATCGACCAGTTCCTCGCAAATGGGCTGGCGCGTCTTGGGGTTTTTGAAAAGTTCTTCGGACTCGGAGTTGGATTTAAAGCGGAAGTGCTCGAGCAGTTCAGAGGCTTCGGTGATGATGCCGATCGCTAAGTCTTTGGAGTTGTGGTAACGGTCCCAGTCGCGATCATCGCAGAACCGGCGGACTTTTTCCTTCAAATCGTGAACGCTGGTTTTGTGATCCATGGATTAGACCAATGAAAAAAAATGTGGAGCTGAGGGGGGTCGAACCCCTGACCTCCTGCATGCCATGCAGGCGCTCTCCCAACTGAGCTACAGCCCCGTCGAAGTTCACAATTGTATCTCTAAGGCTCTGGTTTGTCAATTCGGGCGGTTTTTGATATTATACGCCGTCTATGACTGAGAATCAGAAGCGCACTCACTATTGCGGTCAAGTTCGGAAATCCGATGAGGGCAAAGATTCAGTGCTTTGCGGCTGGGTCCATTCCATCCGCGATCACGGCGGCGTTCTTTTTATCGATTTGCGCGACCGAGAGGGCATCGTTCAGGTGGTTGCCCGTCCCGAAAATAAGGATGTGTTTAAAACGGCGAACTCTTTGGGCTCGGAATATGTTGTTCGAGTGCTGGGAAAAGTTTCGCCCAGACCCGGCGGAACGGAAAATTCGCATTTGCCGACCGGCGCCGTAGAAGTTATTGCCGATTCAATTGAAATTCTGAATACTTCCCAGCCCTTGCCTTTTGAAATTTCTGAGTTCACCAACGTTTCGGAGGAGATTCGGCTGCAGTACCGTTATCTGGACCTGCGCAGACCGGAACTCCAGCGCAATTTGATTACGCGCCACAAAATGACGGAAGCGATGCGCAGCGCGATGAACGCCGAAGGGTTTTTAGAAATCGAAACGCCGTTTTTAACGAAGTCGACTCCTGAAGGAGCGCGAGATTTTTTGGTTCCGTCCCGCCTCAACCCCGGCAATTTTTACGCTTTGCCTCAATCCCCGCAACTCTTCAAGCAGATTTTGATGGTGGGGGGAATGGAAAAATATTATCAGGTCGCGCGCTGCTTCCGCGACGAAGACTTGCGCTCCGACCGCCAGCCCGAGTTTACCCAGGTCGATATCGAAATGTCGTTCGTGGACGAAGAAGACGTCATTAACCTTACTGAGCGCGTGATCGCGAAAGCGTTTAAAGCCGCGCTCGGAAAAGAATGTCCGACTCCGTTTCCTCGCATCACTTACCAGCAGGCCATGGATTTGTATGGAAGCGATAAGCCCGATTTGCGATTTGGTCTCGAGATCGTGGATTTGACCGCCGAGCTCGCCGGTTGCGGATTTCAAGTGTTTTCGACGGCAGTGAAAGATCAGGGCGTGGTAAAAGCGATTTGTCTGCCGGAGGGAGGCAACTGTTCGCGCAGCGAGATCGACAATTTAACCGAGTTCGTGAAAAAACTGGGAGCCAAAGGACTCGCCTGGATTAAATGGACCGAAGCGGGGCCCGAATCGAACATCGTTAAGTTTTTCTCGGAGGCCGATTTAAAAAAGATGCAGGAAAAGACGAAGGTTAAAGCGGGAGACCTTTTGTTGTTCGGCGCTGGGCCTTGGAAATCGGTCGTTAGCGTCTTGGGTTCTCTCCGGATCGAGCTATCGAAAAAATTTAAGATGATCGCGCAAACAGCTGATCCTCTGTTTAAGTTTTGCTGGGTGGTGGATTTTCCTCTGCTCGAATGGGACGCGGAGGAAAAACGCTGGAACGCCATGCATCACCCGTTTACTTCTCCTAAACCCTCCGACCTTGAATTTCTAGAAAGCGATCCCGGTAAAGTTAAGGCGCGCGCCTACGATGTGGTTTTAAATGGAACCGAGTTGGGCGGGGGGTCCATTCGTATCCATCAGCGCGCGGTTCAGTCCCGGCTTTTTAGTTCGCTTGGAATTTCCGAGGAATCCGCCAAGGAAAAGTTTGGATTTTTGCTGACCGCATTGGATTTCGGCGCTCCGCCTCACGGCGGACTCGCGTTGGGTCTGGACCGTATGGTCGCGATATTTCTGGGAGACGATTCGATCCGCGACACGATCGCATTTCCCAAAACGCAGAAAGGAGCCGATCTTATGTCTGGTTCGCCGTCTCCTGCCAGCGCAAAGCAGTTAAAGGAAGTTTTTATCAAAATGGATGTGCCCATAAAACCTCAGGACGCTTTAACCCGGCCCGCGATGAAACTGAGGCCCGGAGAGGATCTGTTAATCAAACTGCCGGAAAAGTAATGGATTATTTTTATGAATACCTATAAAGTTGCGGTGATACCGGGGGATGGGATCGGCCCCGAAGTCACGAAGGAAGCGCTCAAGATTTATAAGAAAATTGAGACGCAGTTGAAGTCCATACTGAAGCTCGCCGATTACGATTTGGGCGCGGCGCAATATCTGAAGACGAAAGAGGCTGATTTTTTTCAATTTGGAGGATTTAATTATGCAGATGAGTGTCGCTAATATTAAGAAGTATCCTAAGTTCGCCAAGTA
>JANLTE010000131.1:0-14803 GCA_031362785.1 Elusimicrobiota bacterium | reverse complement strand
ACGCGCCGACCTCGTTAATGTCTCTGGGTATCGGCATCGCGCTCAAAGACGCGTTTCAAATGTTCTTCGCAGGCGTCGCGCTTTCTACCATCGTTCGCATCGGCGACTGGATCGAGGTGGCAGAGGGAAAACAGGGCGAAGTGATCGACATCAATTGGGCCCGCACCGTCATCCGGACCTGGGACGGCGACATCTTGTTCATCCCGAACAGCGAGCTGCAAAAAGGGATGTTCCGGAGTTTCAGCTACAAGGACAGGAACCACCGCTGCCAGCTGCACATCTCTGCGTCCTATAAAGACCCGCCGCAGAAGGTGAAAAAGGTTCTGCTCGAATGCACCCACAATGTCCCGGGGACCCTTGAACTCCCTCACCCCGAAGCGTTTTTGAGCAGCTACGCGGATTCCTCTATCTCCTACACACTGTCGTTTTGGGTGGACGATTTTTCCCAGATTAAAAAAATTTCCAGCGAAGTCTCCACTCGAGTTTGGTACGCGTTCAAGCGCAAGGGTATCGAAATTCCGTTCCCTATTCGCACGGTTCACATGCTTCGCAAATCCCCCGTTGAAGGAGAGTCCGCGCCCGATTCCCAATCGCTTCTGGCCGACATCGATTTGTTCAAAACGCTCTCCGATGAGGAACAGCAGTATCTGTCAACGCGGCTGCAGAAGCAGACGTACCTGAAGGGTGAAATCGTCGTCCGGCAAGGTAAGCCGGGCAGTTCGTTCTACATGGTAATCAAGGGAAAGCTTGAAGTGCTGAAGCATACGCCCGAGGGAAAAAATTTTTTTGTGCACGAGCTGGGCGTGGGCGATTTTTTTGGGGAGATGTCGCTCTTAACGGGAGAACCTCGTTCTGCCACGGTCCGGGCCATCATCGATTCGGAGCTCCTGCGCCTCGATAAAGATGACTTGAAAGAAATCCTAACGCGGGATCCCGCGCTTTCTGAATCGCTCGCTGAGGTTATAGTGGCGCGCAGGGCAAAACTTTCAGGCCTTCAGGAAAAAGCGAAATCTGAGGTTTTGATCAAGGAACATAAGGACGACCTTTCAATGAAGATTCGCAATTTCTTTAACTTACGGTGAAATCATGAAGAACAAACTGTTCAAAAACGGATTACTGATCAGCTTGAGCGTTACCCTGCTCATCACGGCGCTTTACTGGGCGGGAGCGTTCATCGGCATCGAAAACCGATCCATCGATGTCAGGTTCCGACTTCGCGGTGCGCAGGAGCCCAAAACCCCCATCGTTATCGCCGCGATCGATGACGAAGCGCTCCAGACCATCGGCAAGTGGCCCTGGCCCCGCAAAGTTCACGCGCAGCTCATCGACGCTTGCCGCAAGGCGGGCGCCAAGGCGATCGTCTTCGACGTGCTTTTTCCAGAACCCGACCGCTATGAGCCCATGAACGACACGCTGCTGGCCGCAGCCATCAAAAAGGCGGGGAACGTAGTGTCTTCGTTTGATTTCAAATATGTTCAGGAAGACGTGGTGGAGCAGGACGCCAAGGAAGGAGCTAAAGCTAAAACCGAAGAGTATGTGTTAAAGGAAGATCCCGTGCAGAAGATCGCACAGGCATCGGCGCTTCTTGGGTTTGTGAACACCTGGACAGATGAAGACGGGTATTCTCGTTGGGCAACGCTTGATTTTGAATTTGAAAACGAGCACTACTACGCGTTAAACACTCAAGCCGCCGCCCTGCTTGAGAACAAACCGGCCGAAGAAGTGCTCGCTAGGCACCGGTTTATTGATTCCCGCGACTGGGGACAACCCGTTAAAAAAGCGCTCGTCAATTGGCGGGGAGACGAGAGCGTGTTTGAAAACCATTCGATCGCTAAAATCCTAGACCCGAGCGTGCCCTCGGAGTGGAAAAAGCAATGGCTCGCGGGGAAAGTTATTATCGTCGGTTCAACCGCGCTCGGGCTTTACGACCACTATCCGACGCCGTTTTCCTCCTCGTTTCCAGGGCTTTATTTTCACGCTAACGTGATTGATAACTTGTTAAGCGGTGAGTTTTTGAAGCCCGTGCGGGGCGCGTTGTCGTACATCCTAATTATTCTTATGGGACTTACCGGATGCCTCCTTGTATTTCGCACCAATGTCTGGACGGGCGCGTTTACCTCGGTTTTGATCGCGGGCCTCTACTGGTTCGCGGGATATCTTTTGATGTCCAAAAAGCTGATTTGCATTGAGCTGATCGCGCCCATCACGGCGATCCTTGGAAACTACATCGCGGTCTTTTTCTACCGGTTCATCATCGAGCAGAGGGAAAAGGCGGGCATTAAAAAGGCGTTTGGGGTGTATGTGAACCCGCATGTCGTGGACCAAATCGCGAAGAATCCGGACGCGTTGAAGCTGGGTGGAGAGCAGCGCGAGATGAGCGTGATGTTTTCAGACATTGCCGGATTTACTTCAATCTCCGAAAAACTTTCGCCGCAGGAGCTGGTTCAGCTCTTGAACCTCTACTTGACCGCCATGACCGACACGATTATGAGGCACGACGGAACGGTCGACAAATATGAAGGCGACGCGATCATGGCTTTTTGGGGCGCTCCGCTGGTCCAGCCCCAACACGCCAGGCAAGCATGCCTGGCGGTGCTGGAAAACCGCGAACGCCTCGCGCAGTTGAACGGCGAACTTGAGCAAAAAGGCATGAACAAACTTTTCGCGCGCTGCGGCATCAACACGGGTCCCATGAACGTCGGAAACATGGGCTCGAGCCAAAAGTTTAACTATACCGTTATGGGCGATGCCGTGAATTTAGCTTCGCGGCTTGAAAGCGCCAATAAACAATACGGAACCGCCCTCATGATTTCCGAGACGACATACAGCGAAGTAAAAGATGAAGTTGAAGTCCGCGAGCTCGATCTTTTGAGAGTAAAAGGCAAAAAAGTTCCGATTAAAGTTTATGAATTGGTGGACCTGAAGGGTAAATTACCCGATGCTCAAAAGCGCGCGTTTGAAATATACGCGGAGGGAATTAAGCTCTACCGCTCGCGCAAGTTTAAGGAAGCGCTTAAAAAATTTCAGGAAGTCAACCAATATATTAAGGAAGACCCTCCCTCAGCGACCTATATACAACGAGCCAAGGACTACATTCAATCTCCGCCCGAGAAGGATTGGGACGGGGTTTATATCATGACCTCAAAGTAAAATAAGGGTTGAACGAAAGCAATTTTCCGTCTATACTTAATTTAATAATCAAATGGAAAAAGGAATAGGTTAACCATGGAAGTATTCTGGCGGCTCGTTTTGGGGCACTTGATCGGGGATTTCACTCTCCAGACGAACTACATTGCGGCCTGGAAACGCGACAGCCTGCTTGGGCTTTTAGTCCATTGCGCGATTCACCCTCTGCTCTACTGTGTGCTCCTTTGGAACTATTTAGGACAGGTTTGGCTGCAAGTGGGGCCTGTCCCGCTTTACGGCTGGCTCTGCGTCACTATCGTTTTTCTGGGCCATTTCGTGGAAGATCTCTGGCGCATTTGGTCTGTCACCAAAAAAGGCGAGCCTGACAATATGTTCTTCTACATTTTTGACCAGTTCGTACACTACATGATCATCTTTTCGGTTTCTCCGGTCGTGGACGGCCATCAGGGTAAATTCGGGATGATTTCCTACCCCGCGCTGTCAGGGATTTTACCCGCATCAGCGGCTGCGGGTTTGAGCGAGTGGGAGCGATTTAGAACGATCACTCATCCCGAACATTGGGTTACCATTGGCATTTTATTCGCGGTGGTTACGCATTTTGCAACGGTCAGCATCTACTTCATCGAAAAAGATTTCTTTGGCAACGCGTTTCCTTCCGACAAGGAAAAATACATCGGCATCGCGGAACGCGTGCTCGTGATGGCTTGTTTTCTTCTGCCTGGTAAGCTGTGGATCGTCGTTCTCGGGTTTTGGCTACTGCGGACCATCCTCTACAAAATGAAGGGCATCGTTTACTTCAGTTGGACCAACCTGCTTGCGAGCAACGCGACCGCGGTGCTCTGCGGCGTTTTTGCCCGTTCCCTGCTTTATTAAGAAAGATATCCCCACGTGCGAAGGAGGTCCGAATCGCGGCTCCAACGCTCGCCGATATCTGTGCGATAAAACATGTTCGGGATAACAATGTTTTTAATCCTCGTATAGGCTTCTTTGCTTGCTTCATCCATGGTGTTGCCCGATCCCGTAACCACCAAGGCGTACCCCGAGGTCCCCGTTAAATGCCAGGCCTCATCTACGACTTTGATATCGGCAGGCCAAACGCCCTCTCGGGTCGCTTTCTTAAATACCACCACGGATTCATCCGAATATTTTTTAAAGGTTTTGATGTCTTCGAAAGGGAAGGGCGGCACGGCCAGCACGACGCCAATCTGATACCCTTTCTTCACTTTCAGCGTGGGTGACTGGCCGTTCGCGAGACCCTGCAGAAATTCCCCGATCGGAGAGGTGATTCCTTCCATCTGGATGCTTAGAGTTGGAACGCCGAAACGACTGGTGCACTCAAGAGGATATATCCCGCGATTGTTGGCTATGCAGTTGATATCAAAGTAGCCAATATATCCGGATTCCACCAGCTTTGGTTTCAACTTCAAAAGCGTCTGCTCGTAGAGTTTTCCGCTGTCGCACCAAAACATTGAGGTTCCCATTTCTCCCGTTGTGGGACCGATGTCGTTGTTAAACAGCCGCTTGTGCTCGAAGTTTACGCATATTGGCTGGATGAAATCTTTTCCGTTAAAAAATCCGCCCACCGCCACTTCCACTCCGGTTGCAAACCGCTGCAGCTGAAAACTTTTAATTTTACTGGCCCAGCCTTTCTTATAGTGTTTCAAAATCATGAGGACGTCCAAACCGTCTTCTTCTTGTCCGATAAAAGACAATACTTTTTCGTTTTGGGCTTCGCCGTCTGGTTTAACCACATAGCGATCGGGATTTTTTTCCACGAATTGGGTGGCGTCATCGAAAGTTTTAAAGGTCCAGTAAGGTAGGATATCGAAGCCGACTGCTTTCATTTCCTGCTGACCGAACTCACGGTTCAGTTCCAGCTTGTCTGTGTAGGGGGTGCCGCCGATCACCGCTTTTCCCTGTTTGCGCAGGGAATCCGGGATGGCTCCGAAATCGGAGTCGTCAAAAATAATAACGTCGGCCCAGTCGCTCGAATCTTTCCAACTATCCACTTTTTTTACGAGTCCATCCGAAACTTCTTTTTCCTTTTCGTCTTCGATGAAGTAGCGGACGTCGTGGCCTTCTTTTTGAATTTGAGCGCAAAGATCCCCGATCATTCCGACTCTGGAGATCGCGAGGAATTTTAGGTGTTTCTTTCCGTTTGAGGAACCGTTGCCCGACTTTTCTTTTTCTCCCACTAACTCAACTGTAGGTTAAAATCCGATTTTATTCAAGGGTAATTCTGATTTTTTTTCTATCAGTGGCGGGAATGAAAAATGTGCGCCCTATTGGATTTGAACCAATGGCCTTCTGCTCCGTAGGCAGACGCTCTATCCGCTGAGCTAAGGGCGCGAATTGAAAATATATTTTAGCAAATTAGATTAGGGTCAGGTTGGAACGGAGTGGTTACTTTTTAGGCGCGCTGCCGGTGATGCGGCTGCAGAGGTCTTCGAGTGAAAGCGGCTGGGTGCTTCCTTTGTTTTCGCGGAGCACGAATACTTTACCTTTGTAGTTCATCGAAAGGTAGGCGGAGACTAAAACGATCGGAATGTCGCAGGTCGTTTCGGAGCTTTTCAGGCGCCGCATGACGTCAACTCCGCTGATGGTTGGGAGCGAGTAGTCCAAAACGATAATGTCCGGCTTCGTTTCTTCAACGATTTTAATTCCCTGGTCGCCGTCCATTGCGGAGCGCACGGTGCAGCCCAGTTTTTCAAGTCCGAATGTTAAAAGCTGGAGTTCTTCTTCGTTATCTTCAATAATGACGACGTTTAATTTATGGACGCCGGTAGGATCAAAATCGCTGCCGGAAAATTGGGAGATAGAGTCTCGCACGTCTTGCACCAGACCATTCAATCTTTCAAAATCGATGGGTTTTCTCAGGAAATCAACGATGCCAAGCCGTTTTTTTTCCTCCACGGCGGGACCATCGGTGACGGATGATAGTATAACGGGGATATTGGCGGTACTGGGGTCCTTGCGGAGCGACTCAATTACCTCAAATCCGGAGAGGTCTGGCATCTGGATGTCTAGGATGATGAGGTCCGGTTTCTTCTCCTTCGCTTTGTAAATCCCTTCGGCGCCAGAATGGGCTACAAATATCTCATGGCTTCCTTTAACTTCCAGGTAAGCTTCGAAAAGTGAGGCGATGCTCGCTTCATCATCTATGACGAGAACTTTCATACACACAAGGTATAACAGGTATTTTGTGGTTTTTCCAGGCGTTTTTTTGATTTGTTATGTCGGAATTCAGCGCGATTTGGGCGGGCGGAACCGGCGGTGTTTCGGCTTTGAAAAAAAGCGGTGGCGTCCGGCTTTATGGCAGGGGTCGCAAATGGAGAATCGGTTCAGCAGTGGGAGCATTTTTCCGCATTTCGAACACTTCTGGCGCATGTCCATTTTTACTGACAGCGCCGTATCGATTTTTTCAATTAGTTCCCATTTATATTGCTGCACTTTTTCTTTTTCGAGGGCGTGGAGCTTCATGTCGTCGTGATTGGCGACCCAGAGATAAATGTCGCATTGCTCCACTATCTGCTCGGCGGCCAAGAGGAGATCTTCATCTTCGATGGAGTTCCCTCGCAGGGAAAGCGGCGGCGGCATGGGACGGTTTTCAATGAAGTTCCTCACGCAGGAATGCCAGTAGGTGACCGAGTCCCGGCTGGCTGGCGCCTTGATTAAACGAAACGCTAGGTCAAACCCGAGTTTTTCCACTTCCGATTCTTTCAACAGGCTTGCCAGAGCTTTTTGTTGTTCCAAATCGGCTGGCATTAAAACCTCTTTTAAATGCGGAGGGATGGCGTAACGCTTTTCCCAGAGAAAGAGGCGCTGCGCAAGCGGCCCCGGAATGGCCGCGATTTCAGAGATCTCGGGTGAGATGCGCGCGAATTTTAAAGGGGGCGGTTCGATTTTGAGAAGGCGATTTAAAGTCGATAAATTTTCGTAGCTCAGCGCCCCGACTTCCCCCTTTTCCTTGATTCCATAGCGCCCCGCGCGGCCGGCGATTTGACGCGCTTCGGACGGCAGCAGGGTCCTCTGCTCTTCGCCGTCAAATTTAGAGACGCTCGTGAAGCATACATGGGCGGCGGGCAGGTTCATTCCCATCCCGATCGCATCGGTCGCGACACAAAGCTGCGCCTCTCCGTTCAAAAACCGTTCCGCCTGTTTTTTCTTAACTTCGGGCGGCAGGTTTCCATAGATGGCCGAGACCGACCATCCCCGCCGCTCCAAATAAGTTTTTAGGCTCAGAACGCCCGCGCGCGAAAATACTACGAAAATGGTGCTGGGTTTGGGGTCATCAATGCGCCAGGGCTTATCGGCCACCGTTAAGGGAGCGAGCCGCTTATGGTGAATCACCTTATAAGGAAAGGAAATTTTATCCAGCAGAGTAGTGAGCAGGGGTTCGGAGTCGGGTGAAGCGATGATCTCGAGGTGCTTGCAGCCCGCGTTTAATATGGCTCGCAGCCAGGCCCATCCGCGCTGCTTATCGGCGATCATTTGAGCTTCGTCTAGTACCACGCAATCGACCGGATGATCGGGATTAAACATTTCAACCGTACAGGACAGAAACGGGGCGTTCGCAACGATGTGTCGCTCTTCGCCGGTTACCAGTGAACAAGGATGTCCCTGGTTGTTTAGTTTATCGGCAATTTCCCAGGCGAGCAGGCGCAAAGGCGCCAAATACACGCCGCTCACGGATTTTTTTAATGTTTCAATTGAGTCGTAGGTTTTTCCGGAATTGGCGGGGCCCAAATGGAGCCGTACTTGGGGTTTAATTTCATTTTTAAGGGATTGAAGCGTTTCCGACAGCGCGGACGGAGCGGCGGGAGAATGTCTCAAGTCTTTCCTAAAATTCGCTGGTGCTCCACTTTAACGCACTTATTCTGTACCACTCGGATTCCGGAGTCCTTAGCTTTTTGCGCGGCCGCGTTATTCACGATACCCATTTGAAGCCACAGGGTCTTGACGTCCCCCCGCGCGATCGCCTGATCGGCCACTTCCTGCACGCGGCTTGCATTCACGAATAAATTCGCCATGTCCACTTTATCCTGGATGTCCGAGAGGTTCTTAAACACTTTCTCCCCTAAAGTAGTTTCTCCTTTCGGATAAACCGGAATGATTTTAAATCCCTGTGCCTGCAAATATTTAGCGATCCGGTTGCTGTCTTTGGTTTCATCGGGCGACAGGCCCACGACCGCGATGGTTTTGGTTTCTGCAAAAATTTTTCGTTCTTCTTCGAAATTTGAGTTTATCGCTGGGAATTCGCACTCGCTCATATCATCCATTATATCTTAAAGTTTGTATCATAGGTGCTCTTATGGAGTTCCGTCAGGTTTCGCGTGCGCTCAGCCATTCAAACTACCGGCTGTTTTTTTTCGGCCAGGGGATATCGCTGTTGGGCACCTGGATGCAGCACATCGCCATGAGCTGGCTCGTTTACCGGCTCACCCATTCGGTTTACGCGCTGGGCTTGATCGGTTTCGCGGATAAAATCCCGGTTTTTCTATTGACGCCGTTCGCCGGTGTTTTTCTGGATCGCTACGACCGCTACCGTACCGTCATTGCTGCGCAAACGCTAATGATGATTCAGGCCTTTATATTGGGGGCGCTCGCGGTTTCCGGGAAAATTCAGGTTTGGCACGTGGGCTTGCTCGCCTCCCTCCTTGGACTTGCCAACGCGATCGATATTCCCGCTCGCCAGTCGCTCGTGATTGAAATGATTGAAGATCAGTCGGACCTCGGGAACGCGATCGCGCTCAACTCAATCATTTTTAACAGCGCCCGACTCATCGGTCCCACTCTCGGCGGATTATTGCTCGGCGCCGTCAGCGAAGGGTCCTGCTTTCTTTTAAATGGGGTCAGCTTCCTTTTTGTCTTGATCGCGCTTTTACGGATGAAACTGAAGCCCAGGATCATCGAAAAAAAGTTGACGCATCCGCTGCACGATTTAAGGGAAGGCTGGAAATACGCTCTCGGATTTTTGCCCACGCGCGGAATCTTAATGCTGCTGGCGTTTTCGAGTCTGGTCGCGATGCCCTTTACCGTTTTGCTGCCCGCGGTCGCGACGCGGATTTTGGGAGGCGGAGCTCAAACATTGGGGCTTTTGATGGCCGCGACCGGAGCGGGAGCGCTGCTGGCGGCAGTTTTTCTCGCCACGAGAAAAAACGTGCTCGGACTGGACCGCTGGATTGCCTGGGCCTCCGGGCTTTTCGGGCTCAGCCTCATCGCATTTTCATTTTCGCGGAACCTGGGATTGTCGCTCATCCTTCTGGTCATCGGCGGGTTCGGGATGATGATGCAGATGGCCGCGAGCAACACGATTTTGCAGACCATCGTGCACGATTCAAAACGCGGACGCGTGATGAGCCTGTACGTCCTTTCGATCACCGGCATGGCGCCTTTCGGGAGCTATTTGTCAGGAGTTTTGGCTAGCCGCATTGGGGTTTCCGCGACTTTGGCGCTCGGTGGGGCGGGATGTTTCGCGGCTTCCGTTCTTTTTCGAACCCGGCTTTCGGCGATACAGAAACTTATCTATCCCATCTATGGCCGGCTGGGTATTATTCCTAAGGACGAGTCGTTTGAATTCAGGGATAGTTTTCTTTGAGGAGCTGCTTGAGCGCTTTATTGTTAGGGCGTTCGGTGTGATGCCAAATCGCGAAAGCGAGGTTTTTATCTTTTACGGCCTGAATGAACGAGTCGGCGATTTTAGGGTTGTCGTTTAAGGCGCGCGGCGCAATTTCGTTTGAGATCACGGCCTTGCCGGTCGCCTGCCTCAGAAAATCAACGGTTTCTTTAAACGCTTCCGCGTCGTTTGCGGTCCAGTGCAAATTGATGAAATCGATTGGAGCGCTGCGATAAACCTGGATGAATTTCCGCCCCGCCTCGATTTGCTTCTTGTACTTGTCGGGGGCCTTGGCGGGAAATTTAATTTTGCACAATTTTTCAGCGGCGTCAGGGTCGTTCTTTTCGCGGAACGCGCGTTTCGCGAAACTGCAGGCTTTTTCCTGTTGGCCGGTCGTCATATATTGAAACCAAGTGAGAAGGACGGCGGTATCGTTGGTCAGCCCGCCGTTTGAGCAGCGCATATTTCGTTGATGCGCTTCCTCGCATCCTACGCTGAGCTGCTTCGAATATTCTTTCGCGGCGTCCGAGCCGCCGGAATAAAACGCGCCTCCATTCTCTTCATTCTCAAGGACCAGGAGCGCCGGCCTGTAGTTTTCCAGTATTTGTCCCACCGCTTTTTGGTAAGCGCCCAAATCTTTCGGCGGAGTCGTGGGGTTTCCGGGTTTTCCCAAAGCGCTTCGGCCATTGTTTCGCAGCGTCAGAATCAGTCCGAGGCCTGAGTTGCGCAGCTTGAAGCATTCATCACATTTCCCGCTGGCCTTAATCCACTCCTCCACCCAGACATCGCCTGGGCGCAAATAAATCGCGCCCGTTTCTTTAACTGATTCGATAAACGCTTGAGGAACTCCGGTGCTTTTGGGCGCCATGATCCCCCAGGGGTTCACGCCTTCCGCGCGCAGGGCGGGCGCAAAAAAAACGGCCAACAAAACGGCCCCAAAAAAATAGGGCCGGAGCGTTAGCCGTTTGAGTGACTGAATCACGAATTAGTTTTTCGCGACGGTTTCTTTATTGAGAGGGGCCAAAAACTCCTCTTCGGATAGCCAAAGGGCTACTTTTCTGGCGTGTTCGAGTATTTTACTTTTTTGATCTTCGCTCGTTGCTTTGGCGTACTTCGCGCGGAGTTTGCGAAGTTTCTCGCGGCGCTGTTTCCGGTGGCGCAATTCCTTAATTCTGATGACTGCCGACATTGTTTGTCCTCCTGAATAGGTACATTCTGTTGCTCATCATTGTATCAAACTATTTAGATTGGGATATGTCATAAATCTTGGGGCGGGGCCGGTTGAGCGGGGCGCCCCAGCACAAGGTTAATGAAGCGCGGTGGGTGAGCCCGAAGTCTCCCACTTGGCTGCTGAGCGCGTAATCGAACTTCATCGCCCCCAATTTTAAGCCAATGCCGTACGAAAAGTTTTGCACGATGGGTGAGGCGGCGCTTCTCCCGGCCGTCTGGCTCGCAAGAGAGTTTAAGCCGGCGCGCAGCGATAACGGGCCGAAACCGAACTCCATGCCGGTACTAAAATTAGTTTTACGGTCGCTCAGCATCTGGTTGATTTCCGCGATGAAAGTTGCGCGCCCAACGCCCAACCCGAGTCCCGCGTCGATGGAAGAGGGCAGAGGGTTGGTTTGGTTGATATATCGGATTCCGGGGCCCATGTTGCGTAGCGCCAAACCAAGCGACAATGGAATTTTGTCGCGCGATAGATCGTAGTTGATCCCAAAGTCGCCCGCCAACGACGCGCCGGACCGGTATCCCGCCAATTCCGATTGAATTATTTTCCCCGTGATCCCAGCGCGCAGCTTTTCTCCCAGGAGGCTTGAAGCGGTTAAGGAAACTGCGCGGTCGCTCGATCCGAACGAGTGGGTCTTGGCTCCGGCGCGGTCGCGGCCCTCGGCGTCCGAGACCGACAACTGCGTTACGGAAATCCCCAGCCCTTCGATAAAATGACGGCGCTCGGTGGATCGGTTAATGGCAAATGCCGCGTGGGCGTATTGTTCATGGTTCACGAGGTTGGAAAAGGACGAAAACATTTCATATTTATACTTTGCCGCGCCGAGGTTCGCCGGGTTGGCCCCGATCGCTTGCGCGCCGAACGCCATGACGGAACCGGCCCCGCCTAGCGCGTAAGCCCGTGGCGACGGATCGATTCGAAGGAAAGCTGCGCCGGATTGTTCGGCGGCAAGAGCGTTTCCGCTGAGGGCCAATAAAATAGTGATCGATAGAATTTTATTTTTCACCGTACCACCGCGAAATTCATGAGTGTTTTTCCAGCGCTTCCGCCGGAGGCTTTACCTTCCACATACGCCACATACATTCCGCTCGCCTTGGGGCCGGTCCAGGTGTAATCGGTCTGGCCGTAGGGATTGGCGGGAATTAAGGCCTGATGCACTTGCAAACCCGCAACGTCATAAATCGTAAGTTCGATTTCCATCGATCCGGGGAACGCAACGCGGATCGTGGGGTCGTCGCTGCCCACCGCTGGGTTCGGAAAAACATAGGATTCGTTCGAAACGATTGTCGCGGGGCTCACCGCTTGCAGGACGGGTTTATAGATTGAAAAATGCGTGACCGCGGCCTGAACGGTATTGCCTGCGCTGATGTTCGCGTTCAACAATTCCCAGGCGCCGGTTGCGGGATTATAATAGGCTATTTTTACAGCGCCCGCGCTATATCCGGCAGGTATGAGAAAAGGATCGTAAGGGAGGACCAGGAGGGCCGAGCTGAGCGATCCGGAGCTGATGAATGTAATTTCGCGTCCCATGCCGAGTGAAATCAGGTTCTGGTTTGCGAGCGCCAGGTCTCGAGAGGCCTGACCTTCTGAGGGTTCCGCGCTGAAAATAATCTGAGCTTCTTGCGTGATGGAGTCAGCATTGAATATTACCTGAGCGCTCGGGGGCGCGTTTTCGGAGATCGTTCCGCCAACTCCCGGCATGATGACACCCGTGACGATTTTCGCTAAAAGGCCCTGATCGGAAACGGTGAGAAACAATTCATGGTTTGTAATCGACTGCAGTTCCGCAAGGCCGACTACATTGACATCCGCTTCAGTGAAATACGATGCGGACCCGCCGGTCAAGCGAGCGAAAACAAGCGATTTGTTTCCTGACGGGAGATTGAGAATGACGGCGAGTGAATTGCCCGAAAAAATCGGATCGTTACTGACAATGGAAAGCCTGACGGTTGATGTCGCGTGAGATAGAGACGACACTCCGGACGCAGAACCTCCGCCCTGTCCGATAACGGCTAGAAGTTTCGTCGCGAAACGATAAACGGTGATGTCTGCGGATGCTCGGTTCCCCGCGGCGTCAAATGCGATGGCGGTTACGGTATAGGTCCCGGTGTTGAGCGTTTCCGAGTTCCAGGAGTAGGCGTAGGGGCCAGACGAAATTGAAGCGATAATCCCCCCGTTCACGAGGAATTCCACCCGCGCGACGCCGGCGTCGTCTGAAGCGTTGGCCGAAATATTTACGATGCCATAAACTTTGGATCCGTCGGCGGGAGACGTGATTGAAACCGCGGGCGAAGATGCGTCGATCACCGGGATAATAACGACGGGGGTCGTGACCGTTATGAAAATTGAGCTGGCAGCGCTATTGCCGGCTGCGTCAAACGCGCGGGCTGTGATCGTATGTGGACCGGTTAACTCAGCGGCGGCGTCCCAGGCATGACTAAACGGAATTACCGAATCGGTGGACCGCACGGCGCCATCAATGGAAAATTGAACTTTTGTAACGCCGATATTGTCCGAAGCGCTTGCGGAAATATCTGTTAAGCCATAAACGGTCGCGCCGGGGATGGGAGCCGTGAGTGAAACAGTCGGAGACGAAATGTCAGGGTTCGCGACGGTCACCGAAAAGGAACTGGCGGAGTTGTTGCCAGCCGCGTCATAAGCGCGCGCCGAAAGCTGGTGCGCGCCGTTAGCTGAGGTTAGCGTATCCCAGCTATAGTTGTATGGAGAGGACGCGTCGGTTGAAAGTACAATCCCGTCCAGCAGGAATTGGACGCGCGCAATTCCAAAATTGTCAAAGGCGCTGGCGGCGATGACGACCGTTCCTAAAACCGTTGCGTCGCTTGAGGGGTTCGTCAACAAAACAGAGGGAGCCGTGATATCGGGATTGGACACGCTGATCGTTATAAAGCTGGTTGAACTGTTTCCCGCCGCGTCGAACGCGATGGCCCCGATCGCGTGAGCGCCGCTGGACTCAGACAATGTATCCCAGGTAAAACTATAAGGAAGAGTTGCGTCAGTTGACGCGACGACGCCATTCACCAAAAACTGCAAGCGAGATATCCCGATGTTGTCCGAAGCGCTCGCGGTAATGTCGATCGAGCCTGAAACGGTCGCGCCCTGAACCGGCGACGAAATGGAGACCGTCGGAGATGAAATGTCCGGCACGGTAACCGTAGAGAACGCATCGGCGCTGTTTCCTGCGGCATCATAAGCGCGGGCCTGGACCGTGTGCGGGCCCACTGAAACGGTTGATGAGTTCCAGACGAAGCTGTAAGGCGGTGAGAAAATTATCGGTCCCACGATGCCGTCCGTCCAAAACTGAACTTGCGCTACTCCGGCGTTATCGGTCGCTGTTGCGGCAATGCTAATGGACCCCGTTACCGTGGACCCATTAACTGGAATCGTTAAGGAAATGGTTGGCGCTGAAATGTCGAGTACCGCGACTGAGACGGAATGAGTTGAAGCGTTCCCCTGCGCGTCAAACGCGCGAGCTGTCAATGAATGAGTTCCGATGGATTCGCCGTCTGTATCCCAGGAAAAATGGTAGGGCGCAGCCGAATCGGTGGAGCGTATAATTGCGTCAACAAAAAATTGAACCCGCGCGACACCTACATTGTCTGAGGCGAACGCCGCGACGCTGACGACTCCTGAAACTCCAGCGCCGCCCGAGGGAGCCGTTATGTTTACGACAGGATCTTCCACGTCTAAAACGGTGACCGTGACCGAACTGGCCGAAGTATTTTCCTGCGCGTCGAACGCGCGGGCTGATAAAACATGAAGGCCGATCGATTCCCCGGCGCTGTTCCAGGCGT
>JANLTE010000044.1:0-4316 GCA_031362785.1 Elusimicrobiota bacterium | reverse complement strand
TCGTGCTCATCGCCTGATGCACCATTTCGCGCGCTTCTTAACGGTCCTTTGCTTCTTCCACTTCGCTGGAGTTAACAACGGCTACACCGCGATGATGGCCGCAGCGCCGCATCCGGTCGAAGCAGTATCGCTCGCCTCAGGTTTTGCCCGATCGTCGTTCGCGTCGCTTCGAACGCCCGCGCTCCAATCCGTCAGGTCCAGCCAAAAATTATTTATAGACTTTATTGTCGGCGCGCGCCAACTCATAAATAGCCAAATCCGCGAAGTTGAACGATTGGAAACTCGGTTAACGAACTCTGTAGTTAACAAGGGCGCGAACGCCTTCGCACTGTTTTCGCGCGGCGGAGGATTTCAGTTCATCAGTCTAAAACTCGATAGCGCGCTAAGCTCTTCGAAGGCCGATTGGTTGAAAGATCAGCGGATGAGCGGAAAATCCGCGCCGCCTCCGTTCCTCGCGCGAACAATGCCCATGCCGGATCCTGACAAAAATCGATTCGCCCGATTTCTTCCGTCCAAGAGCGGCGGTCCGTCAAGACTTTTGCGCCGGACCCTAAATTTTAGTTCCGAAAATAATGGCGATGGCGAACATTCAGCCAACAATAGCGCGGTGCCGTTCCCCAACATCACTCTGGCGTCCCCAACCCGAGTGATTTTTTTTGGGGTGGCAGGGAGATGGAATAAATGAAAGTGTTGATCGTAGACGATACAAAAGACATCGTGTCGCTCTTCCGCGATTACCTGGAGATGCGGGGGGATTGCAGGGTATCGGTCGCTTACTCGGGGGAGCAAGCGCTGGAAGCGGTGAAAAACGACAGGCCCGACTTGATTATTCTGGACATGATCATGCCGGGACTTTCCGGAATGGAAGTTATTGTGGCGCTTCGAAAAAACGCGGACACCTCGCGGATTCCGGTGATCCTGGCCTCGGCGATCGCTGAAGCTCCCGAAGAAGAGGAGCGTCGCAAACTGGGCATCATAGAGTTCTTGAGGAAGCCGGTGAACTTTAAGTTGCTCAACAGCAAGGTGGGCGAACTGCAGAGTATGATGAACTAAGCGAGAGAATTAGAAATTCGTCAGTTTTTGGCGCAGTCTTCGCCCGTTAGTGCGATAGACTGGAGGTTGCTGATGGGATAACGGCGGTTATCACCGCTCGATTTTACGAACACTTCAATATAGTTCGACTCGTTCGCTAGAGGGTTCGCGAACTCCCTGTTATAGACGAACCCCTCCACGGTTTCACCCGATCGCAGCAAAATAGTCACATATCCTCTGTAGTCGTAAGCCGCTTCTACTTCCTGCTCGATGGGCGTCGCGGGTATTCGCATTAATTCCTCTTTGCTTTTTGATATTCAGGGAGGGCTTCGGGCATCCATCCTTTGAGCTGCTGAATGCGCGTCTCGTTGCTCGGGTGCGTCGATAAAAATTCCGGCGGGTTTTGTCCTTTCGAAAACGCTTCCATGCGGAGCCACAAACTCACGGCTTCTTCCGGATTGTACCCCGCTTTCGCCGCGTATATAATTCCGATGTGATCGGCTTCCGATTCCTGCATACGCCCGTAGGGCAGCACAAAACCGATGTTCGCTCCGACTCCGAAAGCCATGTTGGCGATCGCCTTAGTGGTTTCAGGTTTGTTGCGCATCGCGGTGGTGAGCGAGATCGCGCCGAAGTTGAGCAGGAGTTGCTGGCTCATGCGCTCGGCCCCGTGCTTGGCGATGGCGTGCGCCACTTCGTGTCCCATCACCGCCGCGACCCCGTCTTCGTTTTTACAGATCGGCATGATACCGGTATAAAACGCCACTTTCCCGCCCGGCATGCAAAACGCGTTCACGATCTTCGGGTCGTCGATTAAATTGAATTCCCATTGAAAATCGGGTTGATTCGAAACCGCGGCGATCCGCTGACCCACCCGCCGGATCATATCAACGGAGGCCTGATCAGTCGAAAGCTTCGATTTCTGCAGGAGTTCCTTATAGGATCCTGAGGCCAGCGCCGTTATTTCCGAGTCCGGCACCAGGATCAGCGATCGCCGCCCGGTAATGGGCACCGTGGCGCAGGAGGTTATCAGGAGTAAAGCGGATAACATCGAAAACTTTAGAGAGTTCATTATACGGCTATTATTCTACAAAATTGAGGTTTCCGGGTAAAATTGAGGGGAGAGTTTCCTGCAACATTTCTGCAACATATTCCGGTTATGCTTGGGGTATGGAAGCCGTACAACAAAAAATAATATTGAGTCGGGCTGCCGCCGCCGCGAAGCGCATTGAAGAAGTGATCAGGGTAACTACATAACGGTGATACATAGAGGATAAAAATGGCTGATTTCACTCAATTAATTCGAATAATGATTGACCATCACGCGTCAGATTTGCATTTAATACCGAACGCTCCGCCCGTGATCCGGGTCAACGGGGAAATCCTCCAGCTTGAACTTCCCGTCTTGGACGCGGAGACCTGCAAGGGGCTGATCTATTCGGCGTTGATGCAGCAGCAAATCGCGACTTTTGAAATGACCAATGAGCTGGACGCTGCGATTTCATTTAAAGGCACGGGACGCGTGCGAATCAATGTTTACCGCGAGAAGGGGGGAGTTTGTGCGGCGCTGAGGCACATCCCTGAGCATTTTCTATCCTTTGAGATGTTGGGGCTCCCAACGGTAATATATAAGCTGATGGATTTAAACCAGGGATTGATACTCGTGACGGGCCCTACGGGATCGGGGAAATCGACGACGATCGCGTCCATGGTCGATTTCATGAACACGAACCGTAACGGACATATCGTAACGATTGAGGATCCGATCGAATTCATTCACGCGCACAAGCGATGCATCGTGAGCCAGAGGGAAATTGGGTTCGACACGAATTCGTTTAAGAACGCGCTCAAGCACGCGCTTCGTCAGGACCCCAACATCATCGTGATCGGAGAAATGCGCGACCTTGAAACCATGGACGCCGCTCTGACTTTAGCTGAAACGGGACACTTGGTGCTGGCGACGCTACATACTCCCGACGCGTCTCAGACGATTAACCGCATCATCGATGTGTTTCCACCCTCCCAGCATAACCAGGTGCGGAGCCAGATGTCGCTCATCCTCCAGGGAGTTATAGCGCAACTGTTAATCGGCAAACCCACCAGCATCGGCCGCGTCATGGCAAACGAAGTGTTGATCGCCACTCCGGCGGTTCGCAACACCATCCGCGAGGGTAAGATGGAGAACCTCCCCTCCATCATGCAAACGAACTCGAAACTCGGGATGCAAACCATGAACATGTCGCTGCTTTCGCTCTACCAGAAAAAGTTCATCACGCGCAACGACGCGTTGAGTAATTCTCTCGAACCCGAAGAGTTAAAGAATTTAATGAAATCGCAGTTGGATCAGATAGCCGCGAACGCCGCGGAGGGGAAGGGCAGTTAAACGGTAGAAGAACTCATGGTTTTAACGCGATCGATCAAATCGTAGATGTCGATCGGTTTGCCCATGGTGGCGTTGGCCCCGCGTTTGAGCAACTGCTCCCGATGGACCGCGTCGTTGAAAGCGGTGATCGCAAGTATGGGAATCCGCTTCGTGCGCTCATTTACTCGGATTTTCTCGCACACCGTTAAACCATCCATATCTGGCATTGCCAAATCCAGAATGATCAGGTCAGGGACGGTATGCTCCAAATAGTCCAAACAGTCTTGCCCGCGCAGCGTCATGTCAACTTGAAAGCCCTTACGCTCGAGCACCGCCTGATAAAACGTAACGATTTCGAGCGTGTCGTCCACTACTAAAATTCGTTTCGGCGCATTATCGGGCATTGTGTTTCCCTTTAAAACGGAAGTTCAAAAATAAATCTGCTTCCTTTATCGATTTCGCTTTCCGCCCATATTTTGCCACCGTGCGCCTCAACGGCAATTTTGCAAAACGCGAGGCCGATCCCCTGTCCTTCCCTAACGCGTTCTCCCGTCTTCACCTGATAAAACTTCTGAAATATCTTTTCTAGGTACTCGGTAGCGATGCCTTTCCCCATGTCTTCAACGACGCATTCCGCGCAATGCCCCTTGCGGCTCAAATGAATCGTTACTTTTCCTCCGATGCCCGTGTATTTGATCGCGTTCATGATGAGGTTCATGAAAACCCTGCGAATCACCATCTCATCGCAGCTGACCATTAACGCCGAACCTTCCACGTTGAGTCGGAATTCAATCTTGTAGACCTGGCTTGCGGCCTCTAAAGTATCGAAACAACCCTGCACAAGTTGCCTGAGATTGATATCCATCCGATTTAAGACCAACCCTTTATCTTCCAATCGGCTGACGTCGAGGATGTTGTTGAT
>JANLTE010000023.1:0-3565 GCA_031362785.1 Elusimicrobiota bacterium | reverse complement strand
GGGAGATGGGTTGGCTGCCGAGCTGAGCGAGAGCCGAGCGGATTTCCGGCTGGAACACGACCACCAGAATGATGATGCCCGCCATCCAGAATTTTTCGAACAACCAGCTCGTCATGGGAAGGAAGAAAATTTCGTTAACGATGAAAGTGAGCACGCCCAAAAAAACGATGCCCTGCAGCACTTGTACCGACCGCGTTCCTCGAACAAATAGCATCATGCGGTACAATATGAAGGCGACTAAAAGGATGTCGAGGGAATGGCGGAGAATTTGGACGTGAAAACCTTGGAAGTTCAACATGACTGCGCTAAGTATGACGGATTTTCGCGATTTGTTCAAGAACGCGAAGCAAATTTTTTGTCGCGCTGACGTCGTGAACGCGCAAAACGGACGCTCCCTGCAGAAAGGACCAGGCCGCGAGCGCAAGGCTCCCGGGGAGACGATCTTCGAGCGCAGCCGAAGGACCACGCGAACCGGTAAGTTTGCCGATAAAAGATTTGCGTGAAACGCCGACTAAAACCGGCGCGTCCAATGACTCGAAATTATTTAAGTCCGCGAGCAGGTTTAAATTGTGTTCGACCGTCTTTCCAAATCCAATGCCGGGGTCAATCCAAATTTTACTCTTCGATATTCCGCGCCTGACGGCAAATCGGATTCGCTCTGACAAAAAGCTTTTTACTTCCTGCACAACGTTTCGGTAACGCGGCGATTTCTGCATCATTTCAGGAGTTCCCCGCATGTGCATCAAAATAATATCGCAGCGCCAAACGCGGACCAAATCGGCCATTTTGGCGTCAGACCGCAACGCGCTGATGTCGTTGACGATTGCTACGCCCTCATCGAGGGCCCTGGCCGCAACCTCGGATTTTTGAGTATCGATTGAAATGGGAATTTTGGGAAACCGGTGAACTAATTTTTGAATGATGGGAATGGTGCGAGCGAGTTCTTCGGGAACAGAAATGAATTTTGAGCCCGGGCGGGAAGACTCGCCGCCTACATCGATGATATCCGCTCCTTCACTGACCATCATTTCGGCCCGAGCGAGCGCCGCGTCCAACGCGCGATACTTTCCGCCGTCAAAAAAAGAATCCGGCGTCACATTCAAAATACCCATGATTTTGCGGCGCCGGATTCTCATTAAACGAATAGTTCCTTAATTAGAGCCTTCGTATCCCCCAAACCAAAAATTTCACGCAGCTCAAATGACTATATTGGCTGAGGCAGCGGGCTTCCGGCGGGGCCCATCAAAGGAGGGATATCTCCCTTGGTTTCAAGAGGAGTTGGAATTACGGGAGTTTCAATTTTTGCAGGGGCAAAACCAAGCAGCACATCAATTTCCTCAAGGTCTAAAACTTCCTTTTCTATGAGCTTTTCGGCTAGAAGCTTCAGCTTATCAGAATGGGTCTTCAGGATGTGGTTCGCCCGCGTCGCGCATTCTGTGATGATGCGTTTGACCTCAGAGTCGATAGTTTCAGCGGTTTTTTCCGAATACTCGCGCTGGTGAGACATCATGTCGCGTCCCAAAAACACTTCGCCTTCTTTTTTGCGAAACGCGATGGGGCCAAGGATTTCGCTCATGCCGAATTCCGTAACCATGCGCTGAACGATGGAAGTAGCTTTCGCGAAATCGTCTTGTGCGCCCGAAGTCACTTCGCTAAATACGAGTTCTTCAGCGGTGCGTCCACCCAAAAGAACGGTGACGCGATTTAACATCTCTTCCTTAGTCATGAGGTAACGGTCTTCAACGGGCAGCTGCAATGTGTAGCCGAGAGCAGGTCCGCGCGGAATGATGCTCACCTTATGAATAGGGTCGGTACCGGGTATCATTTTCGCGACCAGACTGTGGCCCGATTCGTGATACGCCACGACCTTTTTTTCCTTATCTGAAATCACATGAGACTTGCGTTCCGGTCCCGCGATCACGCGCTCAATGGCGTCCTCGTACTCTTTCATTTCAACCGCAGTTTTATTTTTTCGCGCCGCGAGCAGAGCCGCTTCGTTAACGATGTTCGCGAGGTCTGCTCCCACGAAACCGGGCGTGCGGCGCGCGATAACGGACAGATCGACTCCGGGCGCAGTCTTCACGACTTTGGAGTGAACCTTCAGAATCGCCTCGCGACCCTTCAGATCGGGCGACGGAATGATAACCTGCCGGTCGAACCGGCCGGGCCGCAACAGCGCGGGATCCAAAACATCCGGACGGTTTGTGGCCGCGATCATGATAACGCCTTCCTTCGTATCGAAACCGTCCATCTCAACTAGAATTTGGTTCAGCGTCTGCTCACGCTCGTCGTGGCCTCCGCCAACTCCGGCGAACCGGTGTCGCCCCACCGCGTCAATTTCATCGATGAATAGGATGCAAGGCGCGTTTTTCTTGCCCTGCTCGAACAAATCGCGCACGCGCGAAGCTCCCACTCCGACAAACATTTCGACGAACTCCGAACCGCTGGAAGAGAAAAACGGGACGTTTGCTTCGCCCGCGACGGCTTTTGCAAGCAGAGTTTTACCGGTTCCAGGCGCGCCGTAAAGCAAAACACCTTTCGGAATCTTCCCTCCCAACTTTTGAAATTTCGCTGGATCTTTTAAAAACTCGATGATTTCTTTGAGCTCGTCTTTTACTTCCTCGCAACCGGCGACATCGGCGAAAGTGATTTTTGTTTTTTTACCCGATTGAAGCTTGGCCTTGGACCGCCCAAAGGACAGCGCCTGCTTTCCTCCTCCTTGCATGGGACGGATGAGAAAAAACCAGAACACGGACCAGAACAAGAGCACATAGATCGCGTTTTGGATGAGCACGGGCCACCAGCTGCGGTCCGATTCTCCGGAGTACTTCGCCACCTTGTAGAACTCAAGTTCCTGAACCAAGTTCGGGTCGGGCAGAGGGATGGTTTTAAAGGTCACTTCCTTGCCGTCTTGTGACTTCATCTTGCCCCGAATCTGATCGGCACGGATGCTGAGCTCGCTCACGCGGCCCTCTCGCAAATTGCGCTTGAAAGTCGAATAGTCGACCTCGTCGTTTACTTTCAGCGAACTCACGGTTTGAATGACCAAGAGCAGCGAGAAAAAAACCATGAGCCAGACTAAAACTTGTTTAAAGTGTTTTGGTTTCATTTTGATAGACCTCTTTTTTCAATACGCCCAAATAGGGCAGGTTCCTGTACTTTTCCGCGTAATCCAGACCATATCCGACTACAAAAACGTTGGGAATTTTAAAGCCCACATAATCCGCTTTCACTTTCACCTTGCGGTTCTCGGGTTTATCTAAAAACGCGCAGACTTTAAGGGACTTGGGCTTTCGGGTGAGCAAATTTTCCCGCAGATACCGAAGCGTCAGCCCCGTGTCCAGAATGTCTTCGATCAGCAAAACATCCTTGCCCTCGGGACTTTCCCGCAAATCCATAATCAACCGAACGACGCCCGACGACTTGGCGTCCTTCCCGTACGACGCCACGGACATGAAATCCAGCGAGCAGGGAACCGTTAAGCGCCGGATGAGGTCTGAAAGAAAAATGACGCTTCCTTTCAAGACCGCGATTAAAACTAAATTCTTCTTGGCGTAGTCGCGGG
>JANLTE010000110.1:0-2181 GCA_031362785.1 Elusimicrobiota bacterium | reverse complement strand
TTGGCTTCCTTATAAACTACAGGTTGCGGCTATCGGCGTCGTGCTCTTAACGCTGCTCAACTTGCGTGGCGCCAAGGAATCGGTATTGCCGCTCGTTCCCGTCTTCATGACATTCGTGATAACCCACGCGTTCGCGATCCTATACGCCTTGGTTAGTCAGGGCGCGAACCTCCCATCGGTCATTTCCAGCACCGCTATGGACGTCCAATCGACCTATTCGGAAATGGGGCTCATGGGCATGCTTTTCTTGATCCTCCGCGCTTACAGTCTTGGAGCCGGGACTTACACCGGAATTGAAGCCGTGAGCAACGGCGTGCCTATGTTGCGCGAGCCCAAAGTTCAGACGGGGAAACGCACCATGCGATACATGGCGGTCTCTCTATCGTTCACCGTGATGGGCTTAATGTTGGCATACCTTCTCTATGAGGTTGAACGGGTTCCGGGTAAAACATTAAACGCTGTCCTGTTTGAGAACATCGCGCGGGATTGGGGAAACCCTGGCCATATTTTCGTGCTGGTCACCCTGATCTCGGAGGCGGCTATTTTGTTCGTGGCGGCCCAGGCCGGATTCCTGGACGGCCCGCGCGTCCTCGCAAATATGTCGCTCGACCGGTGGTTTTCAACGCGCTTCGCCATGCTCTCCGATCGTTTCGTAGCGCAGAACGGAGTGCTCATCATGGGCGGAGCGGGGCTTTTGCTCATGCTCTTAACCGGAGGTTCGGTTCACCTTCTGATCGTGTTTTACAGCATCAACGTGTTCATTACTTTCCTGCTGTCTCAGCTGGGTATGGTAAAACACTGGTGGACGGAGCGCGCCTCGGCCGACCGTTGGAAGAAGCGCTTGATGATCAACGGAGTCGGTTTAATCTTAACAACCTTCATTCTGATTTCGATCACGGTCATTAAGTTCCATGAAGGCGGATGGGTTACTTTATTGGTCACGGGAAGTCTGGTGACTGTGTGCGCGCTCATCAAACGGCATTACAACCAGACTCTCGGAGTGTTGAAGCGGTTGGATGGCTTAGTGGAAGCGGCTCAGGCCAGCGCCGTCCTGCCGCGCCCCCCAATCGATAAGCCGGACTTTAACGCAAAAACCGCCGTGATCCTTGTGAACGGTTTTAATGGGTTGGGCTTGCACACTTTGTTTAGCGTCATACAGCTCTTCGGAGATATCTTCAAAAATTTCGTTTTCATTCAGGTAGGCATTCTGGACGCGGGTAATTTCAAAGGAGTCTCTGAGGTTGAAAAGTTGCGGGAACAGGTAAATTTAGACGTTGAAAAATATGTTGAGTTTATGAAAAAAAATGGATATTACGCGGAGGCCTATTCCTCGATCGCCAACGATGTGGTGGACGAGGTTTCTGAAATCGCGCCGCGCGTCATTCAGAAGTTTCCAAAGGCCATTTTCTTTGGAGGCCAGCTCGTGTTTCCCAACGACTCGCTGCTGACGCGTTTTCTGCACAACTACACCGTCTTCGCCATGCAGCGCCGTTTTTACCATCAGGGGATTCCAATTGTGGTTTTGCCAATTCGCGTTTAATTAAAAACCATATTTTTCAACGGAAAATATTTATTGATGGAACTGTTGACATCATGGCTGTGCTTTAGTACAATCTAACTAGATACAAAGTTGTATCGAAGTTTTTCGGACACCGAAGTCCTCCTGGCACAATTATAATCGAGCCGGAGGATTTTTCTTTTTTGGGCAAAGGAGCCTGATACCTCGCAGCCAAAGGCGCTGCAAGTTGTCAGGCTTTTTTATTGATACGACCACACAAAACTAAACGAGGAGGAGAATAAAATGGAAGTCTTAAAATGGAAAAAAAGACTCACCCTGCTGGCAATTGCGGCAGGATTAGCCGGATGTTTCGGTACGATGCTCTATGCCGAGGACCCGACAGCGGCATCAGCGGCGGTCGTTTCGGTTCCGCAGTACACGCAGGAAGTTGCGGATACTATCGGTGGCTATAAGGTGGCAATGGATACGATTTGGACCTGCATCGCGGCCATGCTAGTGTTTTGGATGAACGCCGGTTTCGCCATGCTGGAAGCGGGTCTTCAACAAGCCAAAAACTGCGTGAACATTTGCGCCAAGAACTTCGTGGTTTTCGCTGTTTCATCGCTGGCATTTTGGCTGATCGGATTTGGACTAATGTTTGGGGATGGAAATCCTTACATTGG
>JANLTE010000109.1:0-2378 GCA_031362785.1 Elusimicrobiota bacterium | reverse complement strand
GCTATGAGGAACCGTTTTCGAAACGCGCGAATTGACGGACCCCTTGCCGCTGATTCTGCCTTTCGGGATCATAAAAATGGGCTGTATGACTGCCTGATCACTCAATATCATGACCAATCTCTCATCCCTCTCAAGCTTTTTAATTCGCAAAAACTGGTTAATATCAGCCTCGGGCTTCCGTTCTCTAGAACTTCTCCCGGGCATGGCACGGCGTTCGACATTGTCCGGCGCGGCATCGCTGATCCGCTTCCCATGAAAGAGGCAATCCTCTCCGCTGCGAAATTATCCAAATGAAATATAAATTATTAGTACTTTTCATGCTTTGCGCGGCGTGCCTTTTTTGGGAAAGTTGCGGTTCTCTTGAGTTTGTTCCCGTCGAGCAAAGCGGATCAGCCTCTTCGGCTGGTTCATTAAATATGCAGTCGTATCAAAGTCTGCATTTTATCGTTTACGGGAATGATTTGAACAGAAACATGAAAGTGGCTGAAAAAGCAGAAGAGATATACAAAAAGATCATGTTCGACACCAATCTCTTATCGTTCAAACCGCGTGAGAATTATAAAATTACGATTTACGAAAATTCCGAAGAATATCAGCAGCGCACGAGGTTTCCAGCTTGGTCCGCGGGGGGTGCCACGACCAAACCGTTAGGCCAAATTCTGCCAGGCGATCGAGATTTGCGCGCGAGGACTTCCATTACCACATTTCAGACCGTTTTGTCCGGGTCTCTGTTGGCTCATGAATTAACACATTTGGTTTTTAACGAATTCATGACTTTTGAAACATATGACGATATGGCCCTGGTTCTCTGGTTGAACGAAGGCCTCGCCACGTATGAGGAAATGGAGTTTTACGATGATGCGTTGCAAAAGGATTTTATTCAAATTAGCCGTTCGCTCGTGAAAAGAGAGGTGCTTCCGGTAAACGACATGATCGCGTTCCGCCCGATGCAAACGCTCCCTCAAACGATGGGAAAATATTACTTTAAGAATCAGTCGTATGAATATACCAATGTTGATTTATGGTATTGGCATGTGCGTTTTTTAACAGAATTTTTAATCCGAAGGGAGGGGCAATATAGTTTTTATCTTTTGATGGACGCGCTCAAACAAAAAAAGAAATTGGCCGATGCCTTGCAGGTCGCTTATCCGGGCAAGTGGAGAAATTTAACGGAGCTGGAAAGTGAGTGGCGCCAGTGGCTTTAAAAAATTCGATCAAACTGGCTTGCAGAAGATGTCGTTAATAGATACAATACACGCTCCAGTTTCTGGAAGACTCGTTTTCCAGTTTTTAGGTTGATCGGAATGCCGAAAGTTATTTGACAAAACACTTTCGGTTCAGTATAATACTGACTTAATTTTTTAAGTTGCTTTTCAAGTTCAACAATTTAATAAGGAAGCGTTGGTCAACTTATAAGTTATTCGGTCTCGATTTTACGCGATGAGTCGAGAGGAGGATAGTTCTATTAACAAAGTTAATTTTGCCAGAATCCCATCCATTATTCCACTGCCCGAATTGCTTGAGATGCAGCGGAAATCCTACGAAGAGTTTTTACAAGCTGGCGTTGACCCCGATAAAAGAAAAATGCAGGGTCTTCAAGCCTCTCTTTTGGACGTATTCCCAATTGTAAATACGGATGAGACTTTAGAGCTTCAATTCATGCGTTATGAAATTGGCGAGCCGAAGCATTCAATTGAAGAGGCAATTTCCAAAGACGCAACTTATTCCGCGCCCATTAAGGCTCAGATCCGGCTCGTGGAAAAAAAAGATGGCGGCAAGGTAAAGCAGGTCGCGGAGCAGGAAGTGTTCCTTTGCGAGGCGCCCCTGATGACTGAAACTGCGACGTTCGTTATTAACGGAGCGGAGCGCGTGGTCGTGAGCCAGTTGCACCGTTCGCCGGGAATCATTTTTGAAGAGGACGAAGAGAAGGCAATTTCCTCTTACGGTAAAAAGCTTTATTATGCGCGAATCATCCCCTACCGCGGCGCGTGGGTTGAATTTGAATACGACCTAAACAATGCGCTTTTTGTGCGCATCGATAAGAAGCGTAAGGTTCCTGCTACAACTTTCCTTCGAGCCCTCGGCATAACCTCAGATAGCGATATCTTAAGAATTTTCTACGAAACTGAAACTCTGCATGTTGAAAAACTTTCGGTTGAGGACGTGGTTGGCCGCGTGATCGCCAGCGATGTTGTTGATAAGTCGAGCGGGGAAATTTTGGCGGAAGCAAACCGCGAGGTAACTCGGGATCTTTTTGCCAAGTTTCAAGAGAAAAAGATAAAAGATATCCTCGTATTAAAACTCGACCCAGCGTTGAACGATGTTTCCATTCGCAATACTCTGATCAAGGATCCTTATAAATCGAAAAAGGAAGCCAC
>JANLTE010000108.1:0-2876 GCA_031362785.1 Elusimicrobiota bacterium | reverse complement strand
GAACCAGCCGACCCGAATAAGAGTGAACCAGCTGATCGGGGCCGAGTTCCAATTTTTCCCCGTCCTTCATGACGTCAAAATTCATTTTAGCTATACGATGAGCCAGCGCGACGGCATTGGGAGAAGCGCTCTCATAAGAATAGGTTTCATTCAGCTGACTCGCCGCCTGAGCCAGCGCCGCGCGGAAATATTCGGAAGAATATTCCCGGTCGTCCCCGTTGGTGATGCCGACCAGATTCGCTCCAGGATCGCGAGGGTTCATTTCGAAAGCGTGGATCGCGCTGACGCCTTTGGTGACGTCGGCGCTGCGCAGGCCGCCGCTGGTCATGTCCACATAGCGGCGTCCGTTGGGTTCTTGCCGCACGAAAAGCCACAGCCATTTTTCGGGTATTCCCGCGTCCCGCAAGAATGTTAAACCCCCCTCATACTGATTGGGTTCAAAATAAACCCGATTCCGGTAGGTGTGAGTAGTTCCATTGAACCGCGCCTTCTGAAAAATTTCATAAGCATCGGTCATTTCGGCGTCAATCTCGGCTTGGCTGAGTCGGCCGTCCGTGGGACCATTGGGTAAAATTTTATTTTTATCTCCATAAAAAACCCGCCTCCAGGCGGTGATGGGAAGCGCCTGCCCGTCGTTAGCGTCTACCACCGGAGCGAGGTACTCCGTCGCGTCCGGGTTCATCTCCCGAACCTTATCCATCTGCCTTTTTTTGCGCACTTCGAGATATCGAATCAGCTCTAAACTCGCTTTCGTGAAAAACTCGGTGAACTCAGGGTTGGTGGGTATTGTTTCGTCAGGGTTATCCTCTCCCCGATATTGATACAGCACGCCGACGAAGTTGCCCCTCTTGCCGCTATGTTCATAGCTGCCGGTTTTATCCCGGATCTGATAAATTTTAATCCCGTTTTGAGTGTCCTCGTACACGTCGAACTCGACCCGCCGATTTCCGATGATGGCGTGGAATTCGATGCCGTCATCTCTCTTCAGGAGGTTTTCGTTTTTATAAATCAAAGTCTCGCCTTTCCTGTCTTTCCGGTACGCGGGTTCGATATAGCGGACGTCCGCGCCCAAATCGCGCATGGCGCCTCCGTGATAGTTCATCACCCGGCCCAAACCTCCGGCCAGTTGTGAGATCTCGGCCGCCAGGGAGTAAAGGGTCCTGCCCTGAAGGTTCGGCGCCTGATCTATAAGCCAGCTTTCTTTGATCTCTCCGGCGTCCAACATGAGGACGATGGAATCTTCCAGCGAAGTCCGGCCGTTCATTTCGGAAATCCATTTCACAATTTTTTTCTGTTCATCCGGTTCCATGAGCGCAATCGCCCTTAAAACGGGATACCGCGCCTCGACGGGATATTTGGACCAATGCTCCATCGCCCGCGAATAATCTTTCATGGCATCGAGAAAATTCCCTCTGCGCCGCAAGGATTTTTTTAAATCTTCCTTGATGTAATTATAATCATCCGCCCATGCGGCGAGAGTCCTGGGCCCCACCATGAGCTGAACCTCTTTCTCGCTGACTCCACTTAATTTAATGAGACCCCTCTGCCTTAACCCGTCCAGAATATCGAGGATATCGGCGCTATTAGTTTGGAGCCCGAAATTTTTAAACCGTTCGGGAGTTTCCGAAAGGATTTTACCGACGCTAACTTTCATATTCCGGTCGAGAAGTCTGAGGATCACGGATGCCACGAGCATGGACTCGAGCCATTCAGGTCTGTCGGTCCCGCGGTCGTAGCGCGCGTCGGGGAACGGATAAGACGGAGAGTCATCCTGAAAATGGCCGCGAAGCGTCAGGAACGACGGCGCCCGGTCGCGCAATTCACGGTTGGACACCATGCCCGCCGCGAGGATCGTTGGGCTCAGGAGCGCGGCGGGTCCGTCCAACAGGTGCCCCAGATCGGCTCCCATGATGAAGGCGGCAGGCAGGGCCGCGGCAAGCGCGATGGCGGGAACGGCGCGCTTCCATTCCCAATTCCTGTTAATCCTCATCCGCAGCACCAGTTGAGCCAGAAAGACCTGTGAATTTTTTAAGCGAGCGCCGAGCCAGCGCGGCAAAACTTCGAACTGTCCCAAGGTTGCCAGATTTAAAATTTTCCGCGATTCCACCGCTGAGTTAACGACCAGCGTTCCGTTCGTTTCCGCGATCGAGCTTGCGGCTCGGGTCCGGACGGGAAGCAGCCGCCGCGCGCCCGACCAGGGCTGAGCCATCGCGCGGAACTCGATCGTCGCGCCATCGAGCGTTGCCGCCACGCCCAAACTGAACAGCGCTTCGCCGTTTTGATCGAGAGGGACTCCATTTTCGTTCGTAAACTTCGCGCCGGGCGTCTGCGAGGCGCGGTTAAACGCGCCCCCCATCGTCAGGATGTTTTGGATCTCGGAATCGTCGGAAACAGCCCGCATCAATTGACCGTTCCCATTAAAGATCAGCAGGACCAACACGCTGGAGTCGGACATGGTCAATGATGCCGCGACGAATTTCATCCCGCCCCGCTCCAGCACGACCGGCATATATCGCAGCCGGTTTTGCAGCGCGTCCAAAGCAATGCGCGCCGGTTCCCGACCGGATTCGGCAAGCCGGATGAGCCGTTCAGAATACTCCGTCATGTGCCCTGCAAATACCTCGGGCGCCGAGCGAACCATCAATAGGGCGGTGAGCATCGTGACGTTGCTTGGCACCGCCGTTTCCATTTTCATGAAAATGCTCTGCGCTCTCAAAGTTCCCGCCTGCAAAATCATTTTGCTCAACGACTCGTCTTTTTTGACGACCAGCAGATCGCCCAGGTTCGGCCGGACAACCGATCCCAAAGGGACTTTCAGTCAACCCAGCAACCATTCAACCAGTCAACATAGCGACCGCGCTCACCAATACGCTCAC
>JANLTE010000399.1:0-2403 GCA_031362785.1 Elusimicrobiota bacterium | reverse complement strand
GTTCGCCCGCGAGGTGTATAACCGCGTCGGCGCCATCGACTTCCCGCATCCAATCGCCCGGGGTTTTCGCGTCCCAGTAAACGACTTTGAGCAACGTATTGCTCAGCCCCGCTTTTTTACTATCGCGCGTGAGGAGGGAGACCTGATGTTTCTGGTTTAAGAGCTCGGGTAGAAGTTTCTGCCCGACAAATCCGGTTCCTCCGGTTAAAACGATCCTCATGCTAAGGCTTTCTCTTTTAGGTTCATCTGATCCATCAGGAACTGCGCGATTCCGCCCACATCGAAGGGCCAAACATAATTAAATATGGTTTCAGAATGGTTCGCCTTCGCCTTCCGGATCGCCTCGGGGATGTCGATTTCGGAGTGGGATCCGCCGCGCGTCATCATGGGAGTAATCACCGTCACATGCTTCGATTCCTGGCAAGCTCGATCTAGAGCTTCGTCCAAGCTGGGAGCGCAAAACTCATTGAATCCCAAAAACACCTCGAGACCGCTCGTCTTATTAAAGGCATCGGCGATGTCTTTTGACGCAAAAAAATACTGATCGTTTTCACGCGTCCGGGGCCATTGGCGGATTTTTTCATCGAGTTCCAGATACCGTTTTTGTATCACTTCCTTGTTGGGGATGTTTCCCGTCAACTGCGAGTGGAGCGTGCTCCAGTCGCTCAGCTCCTTGCGGGGAAAATCGCTGGGCGGCATACCGTGCATCGCCAAGACTACGACCGTATGCTTGTTCATGACTCCCTCCTTTTAAAAAGATAGTGCGAAACGATCCACTCTTCGCCGTTTGAATAGCTCCAGAGTTCCGCGCAGGCCATGAAGAAGGCTCGCCAGTAAACCCACCAGCGCCGAACTTCCGCGGGACCGTACGCGCGGGAAAAAATTTCAAGGACTTTAGATCTGTTGCGGTCCATGTTCTCGAGCCAGCATTCGGCAGTCCTGGAATAGTGGCGGCCTGAAACGGCCCAATGCTGAACAACCATCAGGTTTTTCTGGAAATATAATAGCAAAGAATCCGAAGGCATTTGCCCGCCGGTGAAAAAAGTGCGGCTCATCCAGTCGGAATTGGCTTTCGCCTCAAACAAATACGCGTATTTTTTATGCGTGAAGATGTGGACGAAGAGCTTTCCTTCGGGACGGAGCCATTCGGATATTCTATCGAGCAGCAACTCATAGTTCCGCATGTGTTCAAACATTTCCACCGAAACGATCCGGTCGAATTCTTGATCGGTACGAAAATCGTTCATGTCGGCGGTAATGATTTTCAGGTTCCGCAGACCTTTCCGGATAATTTCCGCGTCGATAAATTCTTTTTGCGTGCGGGAGTTGGATACCGAGGTGATGGAGTTTTCCGGATAGCGTTCCGCCATGTAAATTGAAAGCGAGCCCCAGCCGCAGCCGAGTTCCAGGATCGATTGTCCCGTTTGGATCTGCGCTCGACTGATTGTGAGCTCCAGCATGGCTTCCTCGGCCTGATCGAGGGTTCGCGTGTCAGGCAGCCAGTAAGCGCTTGAGTATTTGAGCCGGCGACCCAGGACGAGACGATAAAATTCAGATGGCACTTCATAATGCTGATCGTTAGCGGCCTTCATTTGGACCGCGATCGGGCTTTGCTTCAGCATTTCAACATACTCAGAGAGGTGCGCGGCCTGCGCTTCGCAATTTTCCTTCTTCTCTTCGCGCAACCGATCGGCCAAAAGCTTTCGGATGCCAGCGCGTATCAGCCAGTCCGGCAGCAAATCCTTTTCAAGCAGCGAATCGAGCATGATCACGATCGTTTAGGAAACCAGGGGATGAAGGCGCTGGTCGAGCGTTGATAGCGGCGGTATTCGTCGCCTTTCGACTGAACCGAATGTTCCTCGGTCGCGGGGATCCCGGTGAGGTAATACAAAAAGAAAAACATAAGGATCGGGCAATAGAGAGTGATCCATCCAAACGGAGTGGCAAGAGCGAACGCGAAGTAGGCGACCCAATTCAACCATTCGAAAAAATAATTGGGGTGGCGCGAGTACCGCCACAATCCGGACTGACAGACCCGATTTTGATTAACGGGGTCGGACTTAAAATTTCTTAGCTGATAGTCCGCCAGCGACTCGCCCGCGAACGCTGCGATCCAAAGGGCAAATCCGATCCATTCAAAACCGCGAATCTGCGGCGACGGGTTCGATGCGATCAACATAAACGGAACCGATAAGACGACCACTAACAGAGCTTGAAGCTCAAAGAAAACCAGGAACTTCAGGTTTAAGTTAGATTTCCATTTTTCGCGTAACGCGCGGTAACGCCCGTCTTCAACGGGATGATGGCTCGCCACGCGAACCAGCAAATGCGCCCCCAGCCTCGCGCTCCAGAACGCAACCATTCCGCCGATCATCATGCGCCGCGGAGCGTAACCGCTCCCAA
>JANLTE010000414.1:0-9389 GCA_031362785.1 Elusimicrobiota bacterium | reverse complement strand
GCCGGCGGACTACAACCCGGCGCTGGTGTACCTGGCCCGCCTGGCCCCCGGCTCCCGCCGGTCCACCCGCCAGGCTCTGGACGCCATGGCCGGCCGGATGACCGGCGGCGCCCTCAACGCGGAATCGTTTGCCTGGCCGGCGCTCCGGTACGAACACACGGCAAAGCTCCGGTCCGACCTGGCCGCCTCCGGCATGGCGCCGGCAACCGGCAATAAGTTTCTCGCGGCGCTCCGTGGCGTGCTCCGGGAATCCCGGCGCCTCGGGAAAATGACCGCCGAAGACTTCCACCAGGCGGTGGACCTCGACCGGATCAAAGGCGAAACCCTCCCGGCCGGCCGTGGCCTGTCTACTGGTGAGGTGCGGGCGCTCTTCGCGGCCTGCCCGTCCACCACGGCCGGAGCCCGTGACGCGGGATTGATGGCGGTCCTATACGGCGCCGGCCTCCGGCGCTCGGAGGCGGTGGCCCTCACCCTGGCGGACTATGACCCGGCAACGGGCGCCTTGACGATCCGCCACGGCAAGGGGAACAAGGCCCGACAGGTATACGCCACGAACGGCGGCAAGCGGGCGCTGGATGCCTGGATCGTGGCGCGCGGCCCGGAGGCCGGTCCCCTCTTCGCCCCCGTGGACAAGGCGGGCCGCGTGAAGCTGTCCCCCATGACTGGCCAGGCGGTGCTATCAATCCTCCGGCGCGCGGCGGCCCGTGGTGGCGTGGCGAGTTTCTCCCCCCACGACCTCCGCCGGACCTTCATCGGGGACTTGCTGGACGCCGGCGCCGGCCTGGAAGTGGTGCAAGCCCTGGCCGGACACAGTGACCCGAAGACGACCGCCCGTTATGACCGGCGCGGGGAGCGGGCGAAGCTGGCGGCGGCGGGGATGCTTCATGTCCCCTACGCCCGGTAGGGATACGGATTCGGATACAGGAGGCGGGAGGCAATCGGGGGAAATCGGATCGGGGCTCCCCCACCCCACCAGAAACGCGCGAACGCTCACGGAAGCAAGGCACCACCCAACCCTCACCACGGAGGCACCATGCGTTACCCGATCCTGATTGCCTTGGCTATCGCCACCATCACGACCCAGGCCCTGGCCGGCGAAAAGCACAACCCGGACGGGGCACCCGGCACGGTATGGGTTGACCTAGGAGGCAACGCTAGCTTTGACAGCTCGTATGAATTGACCGGATCGGGCGTCTACACCAGCAGCCCAGAGCCAGAGCAGTCCGTAAATGATATTCGGGTGGGGCTTGGGATCGTGGCCACGGAGCGGATCACGTTTGCCCTGGGGTTGTTCCGGGAGCAATCGACGTTTAATCAGGTGGTGCCAGGGGTTGGCGAACTCAACCAGAAGAGCCAAGCCATGAGCTTTCAGGTTGGCATTCGATTTTATCTTGGGTACGGAAAGCGGTAGGGGACCACATGACAAGCACAGAAGCCACTTACACTGTGCGGGGCTCTAGGAGCCCCGATCTGCCGGCCGCCCGACCCGGAAAACCTGAAAGGATACGGGAGGCGGATACGGAGGCGGAATACACGCCAGGGGGGCGCCTATGCCGGTCCTGGTGATCCACAACGCCAAGGGAGGAACCGGGAAGACCACCACGGCCGTAAACCTGGCGGCGGCCCTGGCGGAGCGGGGGGAGGCGGTCCGCCTGCTCGACCTGGACCCGCAACGATCCGCCGTTATCTCCCTGGCCGGCCGGGATGACCTGGCCTTCGAGGTGCGGGAGGTGCCCGCCGGCGCCGGCCTGCGGGACCATGTGCTCCGGGATGGGTGGAACGTGCTCGACTGCCCGCCGGGACTCTCACCGGAAACCCGCGTGGCGCTCGCGGCGGCCGATGCCTACCTAGTGCCGGTGTCCCCGTCCTATCACGCCATGCTCGCGGTGGCGGCCGCCCTGGAGCAAGCAAGGGAGGCGAGCCCGCGCGCCGGCCTGGCCGGAATCCTGCTCACCATGGCGGATCGGACTATCCCAAGCCGGGAAGTAGGGGAGGCGCTCCGCCGGCAATTCGGCGCGCACGTCCTGCGAACAGAAATCCCCCGATCTATCGCGCTCGAAAAGGCACACGCGGTCCACCAGACGATTTTCGAATATGACCCGGACGGGACAGCGGCGGAGGCATTCCGCGAGCTGGCTAAGGAGGTTTTGAAGCGTGGCAAATAAACACATTTCGCGCGGCGCCCTGCTGTTGTTTGGCGCCCTGTTTCTGTGTGCCTGTGAAGGAAAGATGGGACCAACGGGACCGCAAGGGGACGAAGGCCCTCCCGGCCCTCCGGGGACCGTCAACGGAACCGGATTCGTCGCCTCGTTCATTTGGTCGAACGATGAACCACTCTCAAGCAACGATTTCAAGGTGCCTATTGATGGATTCCGCGAAGCCTATGACCCTATGAAGCATTTTTTTGTGTTTGAAAGCTATGCGTCCCTTGCCTTCCCTGGCGACCCAAGCGGCTCCTTAAACCTTGTAGAGCTGCCTACGCTAACGAATAACCAAACCGGTAACCCCGTGCTGGCGACTGGCGCTCTTTATTTCCCTGACGACACATCGGACCCTAGCGTCCGATTCCTGGAGCTGCGCGGTGCCTACGTCCTGGCGCATCTGTCCATATTCAATCGTCCCAATCCAGGCCAGGCGAACAACGGAGGTGTGGACAGTGGCAAGTAAGGCGAAGCCCAAGAGGGATACAGGATACGGAAGCGGATTCGATTCCATGCCGGCGCTGCCCGTGGCCCGCGTCCAATCCGTGACGCCGGCGCCGGACCCATCGGCGCCCCGAACCAAGGTACAGGGGGACACCTCGATTGAAACCCGCGAGCTGCTCAACGCTCTGACCCGCCACCTCGGGGAAACAAGCGGGGACATTCTGGCGCGGGGGATTCAATCCGAGTTTGACCGGCTGGACGCGAAGACCAGGCGGGAGGTGGAGGCGACCACGGCCGCGCTGCTCACGGCGGCACGCGCGAAGCTGGCGGCGGTGACGGCGGCTCCGAAGGGGCGGAGAAAATAATCCGCGCCATCACTTGACGGCACGTTGCACACAGGGATAACGTGTCGTCAACGATATGAAACCCCTTAGCGGGAGGCGCTACGCATGAAGAAAAGAACCGGATATGTACCGCCGAAACGGGCGGCCCTGCCTGCCGGAACCATCGGCACGCCGGCGGCCGCGCGGATTGTTGGGATGCACTTTCGGTCCCTTTTGCGATGGATCGAACGTGACGCCCTGGACCCGGCCCTTTACGCGGGGGAGCGGGGGACCACGACGGCCGCCTTTGCCTGGAGCCTGCCGGAGCTGGTGGCCGCGCGGACCATTTACGAATTGCGGACCGCCGGCCTTTCGGCGCAACGCATCCGGCGCGCGGTGGCGGCGGTGACTGCCTACGGCAAGCCGCTATCGGCGGTGCGCCTGTGGACCGATGGCCGGGAAGCCTTCGAGGTGCTACCGGAAAAGAAACTGGTGGCCCTGGTGCGGAAGCCGGGACAGTTTCAGACATTCGCCCTGGATGAATGGGCCGCGACCATGAGCAAGGCATTCCAGAAAGAAATCAGCCGGAGAGAGCGGGCCGCGTGAAGCCTGAAACGCTAAAGGCACTATCGGCGGCCTGTGCGGCGGCAGGGGACAACCTCCAGGCGCGGGCGGAGCTGCTCAAGGCGGTAACGCCCTACATCGGCCAGGCCATGGCCGCGCGCGAAATCCTGGCCACCATGCCGGCCCTGCCTCGCTACCTCCTGGACACGCCGGCCGCGCAAGTGTCGGCCATGTCCCGCATTCAATCCACAGTCTCAAACCTGGCGCTCGACCTGGCGCGGACCGCGCAATATTTCAAGGAGCTACAGGAGCGAGACGACAAAATAGCGGAGGCCCTTGCGCGATTCGGGGGATTCCCAGGCCTGCAAGCGGCGGACAAGTGGATTGCCCAATCAGACGCCATGTTCCGGCGCGCGATGGTGGCGGAGGAAAAGTCTCAAAAGGAAATGGCGAAGCGGGCCGCCTGGCTCGACGGCATTTCCGAATCCGTATCACAGGCACAACGCGAAGCCTTCCGGCGATTCGAGAGGCACCTAACCCACTACTTGAAACACCTCCCGCGATCACTTGCGGATCGGGTGCGGGGGAGCGTGCCCGTTCGCGCTCTACCACGAACACGGAACGGCCTCCGGGCATTTCTCGCGGACTTTGTTACGAAGGCCGGCCGGGAAGCTCTGGCACTCCCGCCAGGCGTCAGGCGCGCGGCTCAAGCTGATTGTGCCCGTGCCCTTGCATGGCTCGAAGGAATCCAGAAACGAATTGAGCGGGCCGCCGTGCGTCTACTCATGGCCGCGCTATCCGCCTTCACTCACCCCGCCGGCGAACGTGGCGGGGACGGATCGACACTCCCGGATCTGCTTTCACACTGGCGCGCGAACGAACAACGCGGGCCGCCTGCTCTGGTGGGGGATTTGATGACGACGCGACTTAACGGAAATCGTGGCGCCTTCGAGTGGCCGCGTGAGGTAACAGCGTAGAAAACGAAACGCCACCTCCCGCCGGCAAGCTAGGGGTGGCGCCGTTCATAGCCAGGACTCACATCAAGGCCACCGGAATAATACTCCGGGTGGTCCACGAAAGGCAATAACTTCGATGGAATCCGCTGCCCGGCTCTACCAGGCTCCGGCCTGTTACTTCCCGTCCGTCCCCCCGGCCCCGCGCGGCCGGCAACCTCTCCGCCTCATCGTGCTTTCCCATTCCGCAGGCTGGTGCCCCCGCAAGGCCGCGACCGTTGACCGCCTGTGCCGGCTCTTCGAGGTGGACCCTCCGGCGGCCGTCTTCGAGGCTTCACGCATCCGGGCCGCCTGGCCTGGCTTCGAGGTGGCGTGATGGCGACCGTTCACACGCTGAAACCTCACCAGCTCCCCGGATATGACCCCGTGGCGGAGGCTCTTTCCCGTCTTGAAGGGGTGAAGGCTGCCGGCTCCGACAAGTGGGCCGCTCTGTGCCCTGCTCACGAAGACCACAAGCCTAGCCTCTCAATCGGCCGTGGCACTAAAAAGGACTGCGTTACCTTCACCTGTCACGCCGGCTGCAAACCGGAAACGGTGGCGGCCGCTATCGGCATGGCGTGGCCGGAAACATTCGCCCCCGATCCGCTCAAGGCTCCGAAGGTGCAGCCGGTGCCGGCGAAAAAGAAACACTCTCCCGTTGCAGACGCGACCCGGAACGCATGGAAGACCCTGGAGGGAAATCCTATCGGCCCAATCGTGGCCCGGTATGACTACTGCGACGAATCCGGCGGCCTGCTTTACCAGGTGACACGCCACAACCTGGACGGGGAAAAGACTTTCAGACCATGGCGGCCGGCGCCGGGCGACCGCTGGTATCCCGGCCTCGGGGATGCCGGAGACGTGCGGCCCGTGCCCTACCACCTCCTGGAGCTGCTCGCGTCACCCAAGGCGGAGCCCGTCTTCATTCCCGAAGGGGAAAAGGACGTGGCGAACCTGGAGGCCGCCGGCCTGGTGGCCACCACGAACCACGGCGGCGCCGGTCCGGGGAAGTGGCGGCCTGAATACGCGGAACACCTGAAAGGCCGCGCGGCGGTGATCCTCCCCGACAATGACGACACGGGGAAGAAACACGCGGCGGCCGTGGCCGCGTCCCTCTACGGCAAGGCGTCATCCGTTCGCGTAGTGGAGCTGCCCGACCTCCCGGAGAAAGGGGACGTGTCGGACTGGCTCGCGGCCGGCGGCACGGCGGCGGAGCTGCTCGGGCTGGTGGAGGCGGCGCCGGAATGGCGGCCGCTGGAAGGGGAGGCGGGGACGGTGGCCCCGGAAAGCCTCATGGACGACGGAAGGCCCGCCCCGGAAATTCTCACCCTGCGCGAGCTATTCCTGCGCCAGTTTCCACCACGGGAAATGGTGCTCTCCCCGATCATCCGGGCGAATGACACGACGATGGTGTACGCCCCGCCTGGCCATGGAAAGACGTTTCTCAATTACTCGCTCTGTCTGACCGTCGCGGCCGGTGGAAGTTTTCTCAAGTGGCACGCGCCGAAGCCCCGGCGCGTCCTGCTCGTAGACGGTGAAATGCAGGACGTGGACATTCAGGACCGCATGGCGAAGCTGCTCCAGGGGATGGACATTGACCAGGGGATGGCCGTGGACAACCTGGAAGTCTTCGCGGCCGGGATTGGGGATTATGGCTCCATCAACATCGGCAACCCGGCGGTGCAAGCCCTGATTGAAAGCCGGCTAGAGCCTGGCATGTTCCTGTCGCTCGACAACATTTCAACGCTCTACAACGGGGACCATGAGGAAAATTCTGCGGAGTGGTGGGCGCCGGTGCAGGCATGGCTCTTGAAGCTCCGCCGACTGAAAGTTGCCGTTGTGTTCTACCACCACAGCAACAAAGGGGGAGGCTATCGCGCCACCTCAAAAATGCTCGACGCAATCGACACCTGTATTCGAATTGAGAGGCCGCGCGACTACGAGGATGAGCAAGGCGCCAGGTTTGAAATGCACTTCCAGAAGGGGCGCCACCTGTCGGGGAAGGATGGAAAACCATTCGAGGCTTGGCTACAGAAGCCGGAAGGGGTGTCCACCTGGACAATGACCGACCTTGCCGACTCGACCATGCAGCGGATAGCGGACCTCTGGAATGACGATGCCGACGTGAACGAAATCAAGGCGGCTACGAACCTGGACCGCTCGACCGTCTACCGGAACCTCCGCCGGGCAGGGGATGAGGGGTTACTTGATCGGCCGGCGCCGGCGAAAAAGAAACCCCGCAAATGACCCACCCGGCGATGGTCAATCCAAACCCGAAAACGTCTCCCCCGGTGGATGGTGTCGCATGTCGCGCTCTAAGAGCGCGCGACAGCGCGACAACCCCACTTCAAGGCGCGACATGCAAACGCGACAATAGCGCGACACAGGCAGAACGAGAGGCCGCACGACAGTCTGCTAAAGAATTGATAGATAATGTGATTAGCAGGTCAATGCCTCTTGATGATTCAGCGCGACAGGACAGCGCGACAGATGCGCGACACGGCACCGGAAAAGCTGTCGCATTGCCGTGCGACACGCCTATTTTGCCGGTGCCCCCGGAAGAGCTGAAAAAGTGGCCCCTGGATCGACTCACGGAAGCCGGCGGAATCGTGCCGGTCCGGTCCCGCCTGCTCGCCTGCGAGGTGCTCTTTGTGGGGGATGGGGCGGAGGTGCCGGCCGGTGAATCCCGCCCCGTCTACCGGGTGGCGGAGCTGGTGGAGCTGCTACGGGCGAACACCCCGCCGGAGGTGCTCCGGCAAATCCACCAGGCCAAGGTGACGCTGGCGGGGGAGGTGCTCCCGGCCGGCGCGCCAGGGGAAGCGTTCACGCTGGAAGGGATCGAATCATGAAACCGACAGATAGCGGCCCGGCCGCCCCACTGGTGGAAGCATTGAACGGACTACCTGGCGTGATATGCGTCCAGGTGGCCGCGCTGAATGACGACGGAACGGGGGAGCTGATTACCCTGGCGATTAGCGGGGAGCCACGGGAATGCCTAGAAATGCTCGAATGGCTGGCGTGGCTCACGTCGCACACGGACGGCGCCAGGATGGACTTATGGGCGCCACCACCTGGCATCAACGGATACGGAAACCTAACCGTCCGCCTGGCGTGCGAATACTCCCCACAGAATCTGGCGAAGCTGATAACCGACTGTGCCCGCCACGATGGATTGATACGGGCCGAATCCCCTTGCGTCTGGTGCGGCCGCCCGTGCCCCGTGCCGAACGAAAGGCCCGTGCCCCGGCCTGTCTGTCGGGACTGTGCGATTGAGGCCGGAAAGGCCAATGCGGCCGCCCCACCATGCCCCACCTGTGGCGGGAGGATGCTGATAACCGGCCGCGTCGGTCCGCTCCTGGAATTCGTTTGCGACTGCGGCGCGAGTGGGACAATTCCGGGTGACGCCCCGGAGTAGCGGCGCCATGTCACACACTGGACCCGGCGCCAGCTCCCCGCCGGTCCGCCGTCGATTTGTGCCCCCTACCCCTGGCCCCGATAGCCCCCTAGCGGTCCGTCCTGGCGAGCTGCGCGGCACGCTCGAAGCCTTCAAGGTGCGGGGCGGTCCTGGCCGACGGTGGCGGGAAGTCTTCTACCTGGTGGAGCGGTGGCGCGCGCGGGGGAGAATCCGCCGGCGGAAACGCTATGTCCGCCTGGCCGATCTGCCGGAGGTGCGGCGGTCCTGTGCCCGCTACCGTGCCCGCATCCGGCGGTGGAAGCGGTGGCGCGCGGAATCCTGGCGACGATACCGGGCGCTGGAGTTTCAATCCTGGCGGGATGACCTGGCGGGGGACTCCGGCGGCGCCATGAAGGCGGGGCGGGGAGCGGCCCGGCTCCTACTTCGCCTGTGCCTTGAAGGCGCGGACCGGGACGCCCTGCGCGCCTTTGGAATCATCCGGCGCTACTGCCCCTGAAAACATGGTGACCGCCACCTGTGACGATCCGCCGTCACCCTGGCCGCGTCCTGGCCGGCAACAATTCCAACCCTAAAAGGCGGCGCCCGACCTGGAAGACCGCAAACCGACCGCAAGGGAGGCACTAGGAGCCACGATCCCGGCCGGTCCGACCTGTGACACCTCCGGCAACGGGGAAGGTGGCTTATGGAAGCCGGCCCGATTCCGGGAAAGGAGGCGACGGAAAATGGCCTGAAACTGGAGGCGCCCGCCTAGTTTCCGGCCTTCCCGCCCTTGGCCTTGATTCCGCTCCATGTGGAAGGTTCGACGTTG
Organism: Elusimicrobiota bacterium; assembly: GCA_031362785.1. Classification (GTDB taxonomy): domain Bacteria; phylum Elusimicrobiota; class Elusimicrobia; order 2-02-FULL-39-32; family 2-02-FULL-39-32; genus JANLTE01. The sequence goes on along the minus strand of JANLTE010000414.1, from coordinate 642 downwards.
ATGGGGGCAGCGCCGTAAATATTGCCCATGTATCTTGAGCTGAACGGAGAGCCTTCAAGCGCCGTTACAAGGTAGACATCACCATTGGAGTCAACGGCATTGTTATAGCCCTGACCATATATCGCGACGATTCCCGTACCTGCCCCCGTGGCCCCGGCTGGCCGGTTGAACTGCATGACGGTAACGGCGGTGGCCGCGACGATGATTGAGGCATAGGCAAGATTCCGTAGCAGGTTACGCATGGCGTCCTCCTGGTGTGCCCCCGGAACCACTCCGGCGGCTTTGGAAAGTGTACGCCGGCCCGCCGGTCCCCTTGGCCTGCCTCCCCCTCCCGGCTCCGTTTCCAGAATTCGGGAGGCGGATACAGAATTCCCTTGCAACCATCCCCCACCTCCTGCATATTTCAGTTATGAGAATTCTTATTCCAGCAAGTAACCGGGGAGGTGGACCGATGGAAAGCAACCTTTCGACCTGGACCGATGGCGCTCTGACCGTGGACACGCCGGCGGACTACAACCCGGCGCTGGTGTACCTGGCCCGCCTGGCCCCCGGCTCCCGCCGGTCCACCCGCCAGGCTCTGGACGCCATGGCCGGCCGGATGACCGGCGGCGCCCTCAACGCGGAATCGTTTGCCTGGCCGGC
>JANLTE010000397.1:0-1918 GCA_031362785.1 Elusimicrobiota bacterium | reverse complement strand
TGAAAAACTTCGTAAGTGGGTGAAGCCGATTTTGATCGTTTGTTTTTCGCTTTTAGTGCTCGTATTAATATTCGGACGAGAAGTCGGAGGCGCCCGCCGCTGGTTAAGGATCGGGGGAATTGGTTTCCAGCCGTCAGAATTCGTTAAACTTGCGATGGTATTTTATACGGCGTATTACTGCGACCGGAAACGCAGCAAGATCGAGGATTTTAAGCGGGGCTTATTACCTCTATTAGGCATGGTGGGACTTTTTTGCGGGCTCATTTTCCTTCAGCCGGATTTAGGAACGCCCGTTTTAATCTTCATGACTTGCGTAACCATTGCGATGATCGGTGGCGCTCGCTGGCAGCACCTGGCGGCGATAGGCTTAACGGCGCTTCCTTTGATCATCGCGGCAGGATGGTTTTCTCCCTATCGGAGGCAGAGGATGCTTTCTTTTTTAGATCCGTGGAAAAACGCGCAAGGGGCCAGCTATCAGCTCGTGCAGTCGCTTTTGGCCCTTGGCTACGGCGGGCTGACAGGCACCGGACTCGGCGAGTCGAAGTCCAAGCTGCTTTACTTGCCCGAACCGCATACGGATTTTATTTTTCCTATATTCGCCGAAGAATTTGGCCTATTGGGATCCTGGGTTATCGTTGGACTGTTTGCGGGACTTGCGTGGTGCGGCTATCGCATATCGATCAAGACCTCGCACCTTTTCAGCTCCCTTCTGGCCAGCGGAATTACCCTCCTAACGCTTTATCAGGCCATTATCAACATCGCGATGGTGACCGGCTGCATCCCGACCAAAGGCGTGCCTCTTCCGTTTATTTCTTTTGGTGGATCTTCGCTGGTCGTAACTCTTGCCAGCATGGGAATCCTTCTGAACATTTCCAGAAATGTCAGCCGCGCATAAAGTCTTAATTGCCGCGGGCGGAACCGGAGGCCATTTTTATCCGGCCATTGCTCTGGCTAGAGAATTGAAAGAGAAAGGTTGCGAGGTTCTCTTCGTCATCAAGGAAAGCGCGCTAACCATAACGAGTTTAAAAAATGAAAACCTGGACTACGAAGTCGTCAAAGCTTCGCCGTGGGTTGGCCAATCCTACCTAAAAATTGTGTTCAATATCCCGACAATGTTGGGCGGCATTTTATCTTCGCTGCAAATATTAAAGCGTTTTAATGCAACCCGTGTCGTGGGCTTTGGCGCTTATGTGAGCGTTCCGGTTATTCTGGCCGCATTCATAAAAGGGATCCCGGTCTATCTGCACGAACAAAACCCTCATCCGGGTTGGGCAAATCGCTGCGCTTCCTTTTTGGCTCGGAAGGTCGCAATCAGTTTCCCCGAAACTCAAAAATATTTCGGTAATAAGGCGGTCCTTACGGGGAACTTGGTACGAAGGGACCTTTTCAGCGGTAACCGCGGCGAAGCGATCGCAAAATTGGAGCTTCAGAAAAACTTACACACCGTTTTTATTTTTGGAGGAAGCGGTGGGGCCAAGAGCATCAACCAGGCGATAGCCGACGGCTTGCAAAAATTTATTCCCTATCGCGATCAAATTCAATTTTTCCATTTGACCGGTTCGCGAGAGGAGTCGGCAAAGCTTTTCAAGCGCTATCATGATCTCAACCTTTCCGCGGTTGTCCAAGATTACAGCCATGACATGAACTCGGGCTATGCCTGCGCCGACTTGGCGGTGTGCCGCGCGGGCGCTACGACTATCTCGGAGCTCTTGGCGCTCGGAATCCCAGCAATCCTCATCCCTTACCCTTACGCGGGCGCCCATCAGGCGTTCAACGCGCAAGTTGTTGAAAACCTGGGGAGCGCGATCGTCATTCGGGAATCATCGATGCTCAGCGAGGAGCTTACCGAGTCTATCCTTAATACCGTTCAATCTTCAAAAAAACTTAACGAGATGCGCAAGGCCTGCGAAAATTTTCC
>JANLTE010000363.1:0-2947 GCA_031362785.1 Elusimicrobiota bacterium | reverse complement strand
TCTCGGTGATCTCGGGATACACGATGCCGAGGCGACAGCCGCGGTGTCCCAGCATGGGGTTAAACTCATGCAGGTCTTTGGATTTGGCCCAGATTTTCTCCGTTGGGATCGAGATCTTCTTCGATAGATCTTCGGCTTCCTCTCGGGTCTTGGGGAGGAACTCGTGGAGCGGTGGATCGAGCGTCCGGATGGTCACCGGAAACCCGCGCATTTCCTTAAACAACCCGATAAAATCTTCCTTCTGGAATGGCATGAGCTCGTCCAGCGCGCGTTTACGCTCCACCACGTTATCGGCCAGAATCATTTTCTGCATGATAGGGAGGCGCTCTTCCGCGAAGAACATGTGCTCGGTGCGGCAAAGGCCGATGCCTTCAGCGCCCAGCGACCGCGCGGCTTTAGCGTCGCGAGGGACATCCGCGTTCGCGCGGACTTTTAATTTACGAACCGCGTCGGCCCAACCCATGAACTCCTTAAAGCTTGCAAACAGCTCGGAATTTTTCGGGTTCAAATCGCCGCGCAATACGCGCACGATTTCAGACGGCAACGTCGGGATGCGCCCGACATACACTTCGCCGGTAAAACCATCGATCGATATGTTATCGCCTTCTTTAAGGTTCGCGCCGTCTAACGCCATCGTTTTGGCGTGCTCGTCGATGCGGAGCGCGCTGCACCCAACGATGCAGGGCTTGCCCATACCGCGGGCCACAACGGCCGCGTGGCTGGTGCGTCCGCCGATCGCGGTTAAAATTCCCACCGCGACGTCCATTCCTTCAATGTCGTCCGGATTGGTCTCGGGGCGGACCAGAACGACTGGCCCGTGCTTCGCCATTTCCACAGCTTTTTCCGCGGTGAACGCGACGGCTCCCGCGGCGGCTCCGGGCCCAGCGTTAATGCCCTTGGCGATCGCTTTCATTTTTTTCTTTTCGTTTTCATCGAACACGGGTGCGAGCAGCTGAGACAGCTGATCGGGCTCCACGCGCAAAATGGCTTCGTTTTTAGAGATTAATTTTTCATGGACCATGTCGACCGCGATCTTAACGGCGGCGATGCCGGTGCGTTTGCCGGTGCGGGTCTGGAGCATGTAGAGTTTATTGCGTTCGATGGTGAACTCAAAATCCTGAATGTCGCGATAATGCTTTTCCAGCTTCGAAGTGATCTTCCGAAGCTCCGCGTAGCACGCGGGAATTTCTTTTTCGAGTTCGCGAATGGGTTTGGGGGTGCGCACGCCCGCCACCACGTCTTCGCCCTGCGCGTTCAGCAAGTATTCGCCGAAAAACTCCTTGAGGCCCGAGCTGGGGTTTCGGGTGAAGCCCACGCCCGTTCCGGAAGTGTTCCCCATGTTTCCAAACACCATGGTCTGAACGTTCACGGCGGTGCCGAGGTCATCGGAAATCTTGTTCATGCGGCGATAAGAAATCGCGCGATCGTTGTTCCAGGAGCGGAACACCGCGTCGCGTGACGCTACCAGCTGCTTCCAGGGATCCTGCGGAAAATCCTCTTTGGTGTGGTCCTTGTAAGTCACTTTAAACCGCGAGACCAAGTCCTTCAGGTCATCGGCAGTTAAATCGGTGTCGACTTTGGCTCCCTTTTCCTGTTTCTTTTTGGTCAGCACATGTTCGAACTCGGACTTTTCGATGTCCATGACGACGTTTCCGAACATCTGAATGAAGCGCCGGTAGGAATCCCAAACGAAGCGCGGGTTGTTGGTGAGCGCGATCAGCCCTTCGATGACGGCGTCGCCGATACCGAGGTTCAAGATCGTGTCCATCATGCCGGGCATGGAGAACTTGGCGCCGCTCCGAACGGAAACGAGCAACGGATTTTTGGGGTCGCCAAAACCTTTCTCCGAAACCTTTTCAAGCTTCTTCATCGCGACTTCGAACTGCGCCTTCAATTCGGGTGGAGTTTTGCGGCCGTGCGCATAATAATATCGGCAGACATCGGTGGTAATGGTGAATCCCGGAGGAACCGGAACTCCGGACTTGGACATTTCGGCCAATCCTGATCCTTTGCCTCCAAGAAGGTCCTTTTGGGCGCCGGTGCCGTCGGCTTTACCTGCTCCGAAAAAATAAACATACTTTTTTGCCATTGAATTACTTCTCCTTTCGCATTGCGAAAGGACGGCGGATAGCGCAGCGCTATGACCGTCCTTTGGTTAATTTAAACTAAATTTTTTCGTTCTTTACTGCGCTTCGTGCGGTTCGCTCGTTTCGCTGGAAGAACTTTCCTTGCCGCCTTTAGGCGTAAACTTCTGCGAGGGCGGATTCCTGACGAAAAAAACGACGCGCCGGTTTTTCACGCGATTCTCATTGGAGTCGTTGGGGAGGATAGGGCGGTACTGGCCGTATCCGGTGGCGCCCACCTTGTCAGGCGGAAAATTTGTGCTGTCGATCAGATACCGAACCACCACGGTGGCTCGGGCCGTCGACAGTTCCCAGTTGGACGCGAACTGAGAATTGGTAATCGGGACGTCGTCCGTATGGCCTTCCACTAAAACCTCATGATTTTTTTTCGCAAGCTCAAGCAGCTTGGGCGAAAGGTGATCTAAAATCGCCGCCATGCGGGGCGTCAGCTCGGCTTTTGCGCTTTCAAAAAACGGCCCGCCCGGATCTTCGGTGGTGCCGCCTTCTTGCATGGTGATGCGCATGCCGTCTTTGGTCACTTCCACTTTGCCCGCGATCTTCTCTTCCTTCATCATTTCCTCAACAGATTTTTTCGCGCTGATGACGTCTTTGTTGAGCGCCGCGCCCAACGCGTACATGATGACGAAAAATGCCACCATTTCCGTCATGAGGTCCGCGTAGTTGATAAGCCAGGGAGGCGCCGGATGCCCGATGGGCGCGACCTTCGGATCGTCCTCGCGGATGTAGCCTCGGGGAACTTTAAGCATTAACCGGGGGTAGTCGTGGCTTTAATCTGCGCCCGTTTTGCGGGTTCGAGGTAGGCC
>JANLTE010000337.1:0-9509 GCA_031362785.1 Elusimicrobiota bacterium | reverse complement strand
CTGGGATGTTCCCCTCTTGCCCACGAAGCTTAGCCCTCGTGTACTGACTCCAACGCTCACCCTAAGATATTCGGAGTTTGGTTAACTTCGGAACCGAGGTTATCGGCCCTACATTATCCAGTGCTCTACCTCTATGCTTAGACTCTCAAGGCTAGTCCTAAAACTATTTCGGGGAGAACCAGCTATATCCAAGTTAGATTGGCCTTTCGCCCCTAACCCCACCTCATGTAGGAATTTTTCAACATTCAACACTCCGGGCCTCCATTGTCGGTTAAGACAACTTCACCCTGGACAGGGTTAGATCACTTGGTTTCGGGTCTGATAAAACGAACTTTGTCGCCCTTTCGGACTCGCTTTCGCTTCGGCTCCTCAGATGCTTTCACATTAGAGTTAACCTTGCTCGTCTCATCAACTCGCCGGATCATTCTTCAACAGGCACGCAGTTGAGCATTCCGGACCGAAGTCCGGCATAGCTCTACTACAGCTTGTAAACACACAGTTTCAGGTTCTATTTCACTCCCGTTCCCGGGTTCTTTTCGCCTTTCCCTCACGGTACTAGTTCACTATCGGTCGAAAGCTCGTATTTAGCCTTGGAGGGTGGGCCCCCCAGATTCCTGCCGGATACCACGTGCCCGACAGTACTCAGGATACCCTCATGAGCCAAATCGTTTTCGTCTACAGGATTGTCACCTTCTATGATGAGCCCTTCCAGGACTCTTCGACTAATGATTTGGTTTGTAACTCATCCCCATTGAAGGGAGAGGGTCCTACAACCCCTCCGGTATTGCTACCGAAGGTTTAGGCTGTTCCGCGTTCGCTCGCCACTACTGACGGAATCTCGTTTGATGTTTGTTCCTCTAGGTACTGAGATGTTTCAGTTCCCTAGGTTGCATTCTAACCCCTATGTATTCAGAGTCAGATGGCCATGCTCTCGCATGGTCGGGTTTCCCCATTCGGAATTCCACGGATCAAAGCTTTTGTGCAGCTCCCCGTGGCTTATCGCAGCTTATCACGTCCTTCATCTGCGGCTTTCGCCAAGGCATCCACTATGCGCTCTTACTATACTTAACCACATCACTCGATCTTCCTTGCGAAAGATCAATTGACGGTCAACGGCTAGTAATGCCGTTTACTTCATTACTCATCTTCTTGCGAACATGAGCGAACTTTTTATGGACACTTTTTAACTTTGCTGTCATCGCAAACCCAGGTTCTGAGCCCAAGAAAATTACGACGAACGATATTTATACTTTTTGAAAGAACAAATCCCAAGTTGTTTGAACCGCGTAGATAAAATCATTTAGACCATCCGAAATTTTGGAGATGAGGGGGATCGAACCCCTGGCCTTCCGGTTGCAAACCGGATGCTCTCCCAGCTGAGCTACATCCCCTGTTAGGGGAAATTCGGGTGGACGCACGTGGACTTGAACCACGGACCTTTCGCTTATCAAGCGAATGCTCTAACCAACTGAGCTATGCGTCCGGAATCCGCGTGTGATTGAATTTATTAGCGCCCCACAAACCTTTATCGCCTAGATGGTTAAAGCGATTTCTCGCTTCCCAACTACTCCTTTGAAAGGAGGTGATCCAGCCGCACCTTCCGATACGGCTACCTTGTTACGACTTCACCCCAATCATCAGTCACAACTTCGGGCCTGGAATACCAGACACTTCTGTTGCAACGGACTTTCGTGGTGTGACGGGCGGTGTGTACAAGACCCGGGAACGTATTCACCGCGACCTTCTGATTCGCGATTACTAGCGATTCCACCTTCACGTGGACGAATTGCAGCCCACGATCTGAACTGAGGCCGATTTTGAGGATTAGCTCCACCTTGCGGTATTGCAGCCCACTGTTTCGGCCATTGTAGTACGTGTGTAGCCCTGGACATAAGGGCCATGGTGATTTGACGTCATCCCCACCTTCCTCCCACTCATCGTGGGCAGTTTCTCCAGAGTGCATCCTTTCGGATTAGCAACAGGAGATGAGGGTTGCGCTCGTTGCGGGACTTAACCCAACATCTCACGACACGAGCTGACGACAACCATGCAGCACCTCGGCTAGTACCTGACTTTACAGGTCATCTCCACTTTCATAGATCTTACTTCTAGTCGTTCGAGCCCAGGTAAGGTTTTTCGCGTTGCGTCGAATTAAACCACATACTCCACCGCTTGTGCGGGTCCCCGTCAATTCCTTTGAGTTTCAACCTTGCGGCCGTACTCCCCAGGTGGTAGACTTAATGCGTTAGCGTCGACACGGAGGGGGTCGATACCCCCCACATCTGGTCTACATCGTTTAGGGCTAGGACTACCAGGGTATCTAATCCTGTTTGCTCCCCTAGCTTTCGCAGCTCAGTGTCAGTATTGGGCCAGTAACCTGCTTTCGCCATTGGTGTTCCTCCAGATATCTACGCATTTCACCGCTACACCTGGAATTCCAGTTACCTCTCCCACACTCGAGCCGGACAGTATCCATTAACCGCTCCCAGTTAAGCCGGGAGATTTCATAACAGACTTATCCAACCACCTACCTGCGCTTTACACCTAGTAATTCCGAGTAACGCTTGCCACCTTCGTTTTACCGCGGCTGCTGGCACGAAGTTAGCCGTGGCTTATTCGCGAGGTACCGTCACTACGCGTTCTTCACGCGCAAATTCTTCCCTCACAAAAGAGGTTTACAATCCGAAGACCTTCATCCCTCACGCGGCGTTGCTGGATCAGGGTTGCCCCCATTGTCCAAAATTCCCCACTGCTGCCTCCCGTAGGAGTCTGGACCGTGTCTCAGTTCCAGTGTGTCCGGTCACCCTTTCAGGTCGGATACCCGTCTTAGCCTTGGTGAGCCGTTACCTCACCAACTAGCTGATAGGCCACAGGCCCGTCTTCAAGCGCCCCTTGCGGAGCTTTGACCTCATCTCTTCGTAGGAAGAGTCGTGGTCTTATGGGACATTAGCCCCGATTTCTCGGGGTTATTTCCCTCTCAAAGGAAGGTCACCTATGTATTACTCACCCGTCTGCCACTCGTGTTTTACCTGTATTGCTACAGATAAAACATCTCGTTCGACTTGCATGTGTTAGGCACGCCGCCAGCGTTCACTCTGAGCCAGGATCAAACCCTCCAATATTAAACTTGCGTTCCCGATCCGAGAAGCCACCCTTTCGGATGGTATCTTAACGAGCCGGAAACATGTCAATAAGTGAGGTTTTGCTTTGTTGGCTCTACTTACTTATTTGCTGACTATAATGATGTGCTCAAAGGTTTGCAACTATCATCACATCACAATGATAGTTGACGTTTAAAGTTATCTAAACATTTGGGGCGCTAATAAACTCCACCTGTTTTTGAAGCGTAAAAAACACCACATAGCAAAACTTGTGCTGCTTTGCTATCGGCGGAATAGGCTCCGAAACAGATGATTGTCTTAGCGCGATGTCAAAGAACTGAGCCTGCATGTTGCAGGGTGGTTATTAGACCAAAATGAACGACGTTTGTCAAATCTTTTGTGAAACTTTTTTTTCCGACGGTAAAACTAAAAAATATCTAAAACTTTTTGTAAATAAAAAATAGAAAATCGCTTAGAGCGCTTCAACTGATTTAATTTCCGGAACTTGTTCCATTACGATACGCTCGATGCCGGCTTTGAGCGTCATGGTGCTGGAGGGACAAGAACCGCAGGCGCCCTTCATGTTGACATATGCAACGCCATCCACGATTTGCGCAAGTTCCACGATGCCGCCATCCATTTCGATGGCGGGGCGGATTTGATCCAACGCCAGCTCTACCTTCTGACGGAGAGCTTCGAGATTTAAGTTCTGCGTTTCCTGCGCTTTAGCGTCTGACATATAGCTATTGTATCAAATCGGCAGGGTGAAAGACACGGTTTAAAGCTTTATCCATCCTAATTTATCAGTAACGCAAAAGCAGCTTCGCGGCAGCCAGGACCAGAACCATTCCCAATAATTTCTGTAAAACGCGAGATGTGAAATGGTTTGCCCCAAGGTGGCTGCCTAAAAGGCCGCCAGCTACAGCCCAAAGAGCATTGATTCCCATGACGTCCCAAGGCAGCGCTTGGTTTGCGAGCCGCGGAATAAGTCCGACGACGGAGTTGACCAAAATGAACGGCGCCGCAACGGCGGAAGCTTCTTTGATGGTCGACCAACCAAGGAGAAGCAGAAAACTGCTTAAAAATATTCCGCCGCCGATTCCCACCACCCCCGAAACAAATCCAATACTGCCTCCGGCAAGTAGCGCAAGGGGGAAATTGGCGAGCTTTTCATTTTGAGTCGTGATTTCCGGCCCAATTTTAAAATTAAGACGAAAAGCTGCGAACAACAGAACTCCCGCAAGCAGCAAGGAGTAAATTGAATCGGGAACATGGATATGGGCGCCTATCCAGACCATCGGGACGGAAAAAATTAAGAAAGGGTAAAGCAGCCGCCATTTAAAATGGCCAGCGCCTTTGTAGGAAATGAAGGAGATTAGGGAAACTAGGACATTTAAAATGAGGGCGGTCGTAGACATTTCCACTGGCATGAAGGCGAAGAGGGACATGATCGCCAAATAGCCGGACGCCCCGCCGTGGCCAACGGAAGAATAAAGAAACGCAACGCAAAAGATGAGCGCCGGAAAAAGGTACAGTTCCGATAAAATTCGGGCCATCATACTGAAAAATTAATTTCCGAAAGATATGCCAGTGGCGCGCGCGGTTTGAACTTCCTCACCATCGGGATCCACGAGCCGCAGGTTTGAAATCGCGTCTTTAAGCGGAACGCTTTCGATGCAGGTCCCGCGAAGAGAAACCATCCGGCCAAAATGGCCCTGGCTCAGGAGTTCAACTGCTTGCACTCCGTAACGAGTGGCCAGCCAGCGGTCATAAGGAGTGGGAATTCCTCCCCGTTGCACGTGCCCAAGGATAGTCACGCGGGTTTCCATGCCCGTTGAATCTTCGATGGCATCGGCAATTTTGTGGCTCACGCCTCCCAATCGAATAGGATCGGGCGACCCCTCCACCCTCCTTTGTACCACCACTTCGCCCGATTTTGATTTCGCCCCTTCCGACACTACAATGATCGTGAATTCTTTTCCCCTGGCCGTGCGTTTATGGATCGCCTGAACCACGCAATCCGTATCATAAGGGATTTCTGGAATGAGGATCACATCAGCCCCGCCGGCAATTCCAGACCGCAGCGTGAGCCATCCCGCGTAGCGGCCCATCATTTCAACAAGCATAATCCTATGATGGGCGTCAGCCGTGGAATGCAGCCGGTCCACCGCTTCCGTCGCAACGTTCAACGCGCTGTCGAACCCAAACGTGACATCGGTCGCGTTTAAGTCGTTATCGATCGTTTTAGGAATGCCCACCACGGGAATTCCCAGCTCGTGAAAAGACTGAGCGGAAGCCAGCGTGCCGTCGCCGCCGATGATCACCAACGCGTCCAACTCGGATTTCTTGATGTTCAACAGCGCCTTTCGAGACAGATCCACGGCTGGAACGTTGCCGCCGCCTGAACCGTAGGTGTAGGCGAAGGGATTTGCGCGGTTATTGGTGCCTAAAATCGTTCCCCCTCTAACCAGGATTCCAGCAATGTGATGATCGGAAAGAGTTACGGTCCATCCTTCCACCAGGCCCCTGTACCCGTCCATGAAGCCCACGACTTGCCAACCATGCTTTTGCAATGCCGCCTTTACGACAGCACGGATGACAGCGTTCAAGCCCGGGCAATCGCCGCCGCCCGTCAAGACTCCAATTTTTTTTATGGACATTGAAATTCCGATTCTTTTCGAAGAATATTGATCACACTTCCCGAATCAACCCCTTCGCTTTTTTCCGGTACGACGATCCAGGCGTTGGCTTCGGTGAGAGAGCGAAGCATTCCCGATCCTTGCCAAGGCAGGGGTTCAGCCGTCCAGCCTTTTCCATTTTTTTCCGCGCGCGCCCGAACAAACTCCAGGCGGCCGGGTTGATGCTGAATAGGTTTCGACAGTGTCGCCTGCGTTAAAGCGGGGGAACTTGATTTATGACCGGCCATCGTCAGGAGAGCGGGTTTTACCAAAACCTCAAAGGTCACGAGCGCCGAAACCGGATTTCCGGGCAATCCAAAAAACCATGAACGGCCGATTTTTCCGAAGACAAAAGGTTTTCCCGGCTTGATGGCAACTCTCCAAAAATAAATTTCCCCCATTTTTGATAGGACGCTTTTAACGAAGTCGCGCTCGCCGACCGACACGCCGCCACAAGTGATGATGACGTCCGACTGACATTTGGAAAAAACATTTTTAAGCATTGCGGGATCGTCATTCACATGTTTTGAAAAAACAAGCGGGCATTCCAAATTTTTAATACTGGCTGATAAAGCTGTCAGGTTTGCGTTGCGGATTTGGCCGGGAGCAGGTTTTGCGGAGGGTGAAACCACTTCCGAACCCGTTGTGATCAAAGAAATAGTGGGCCGACTAATCACGTTAACCGACGTGAGGCCCAGTGAAGCAAGGAGGCCCAGCTCAGCCGGCCTCAAAATTTGACCGCGGGAAATAATTTTATCGCCCGGCCGAACTTCTTCTCCTTTCAAACGCACGAACTGATTTACTTCGGGGGAAGAAAGGAAACGGACTCTACCATCGGGAAGAACTTCGGTTTGCTCAACCGGAACCACTGAGTCTGCGCCATCGGGCAGAGGCGCGCCCGTCATGATGCGCGCAATTGTTTTTGAACTTATTTTTTTTAGCGGGGCCTTGCCTGCAGGAAGATCTTCAATCACGCGGAAAATATTTTCATTTTTCCGAAAATCGATCGAGCGCACCGCAAAGCCGTCCATCGCGGAGTTAGAAAATGACGGAAGGTATTCATGAGCGATGACATCTTGCGCAGAGATGCAGCCCAAAGCATCCAAAAGCTCGATCTTAACAGGTTCGCGATGAGCCATCTTTTCCAACATCACTTTAAGCGCCGCGTTTAAGCTCAGCATCAATGGCCTTCGCCCGCGATCATTTTGAAAACATGGGACAGGGACGGAACGAGGAAACTTAGACATTCCTGAACCGCTGAGGGTTTTCCGGGAAGGTTGACGATCAAAGTCCGATTCTTGAGGCCCGCGATTCCTCGGGAAAGAAACGCGGTAGTCGGATGCTGAGAAAAAAAATGGGTGCGGAGCGCCTCAGGGATTCCGGCAACGGGGCGCTCGATTACGCGAAGGGACGCTTCAGGAGCGATGTCCCGAGCGGAAAGCCCGGTACTGCCCAAAGTCAAAAGGAGATCAGGTTTTAAATCGTCACACCAGCGATTAATTGTCTCAGCCGCCAAATCAAGATCGTCGGGAATAATATCTTTGCGCAAGATTTCAAAGCCGAGCGGCTCCAAGCATTGCACCGCCGCGGGACCGCTTTGATCCTCATAAATTCCTTGGCTGGCTCGGTCGCTCAAAACCAAAATAGCAACGGTTTTCCCCATAAACATGTCCGCCGATAAATCGCTCTTGCCGCCCGACTTGAATTCGAGCCGGACTTCTTCCAACACCATCGAGCGATCTACCGCCTTGCACATGTCGTAGAGCGCGAGACCTGAGATCGTGCAGGCCACGAGCGCTTCCATTTCAGGACCGGTAGGCGCGACCACTTCTACGCGGGAACGGACCCGCACTCCATTATCTTCAAGAGAAATTTCCACCAAGATGTCTCTGGCTTCCAGCGAATGGCAGAGCGGAATGAGGTGTGAAGTCCACTTGGCCGCCTGAATCCCCGCGACTTGAGCCAGGGCCAGGGCGTCGCCTTTGGGCAAAGTTTTTTCGCGCAACGCGATCAGCGTGGCGGGGCTCATGCGCAGAAAACCTGACGCCACCGCAATGCGTTTTGTTGCGGGCTTGGCGGATACATTAACCATGGAAACGGAACCATTTTCCTTAATATGCGTGAACATGGGCGTTCTCCCTGGGCGAAGCGTCGCAGCCCTCGACCCAAATTCCTTCAAGGTCGTTATAAAATTCTTTTTTCCAAATGGGCGAAATCGTTTTGATCCGGTCGATGGCATAAGCGCAAGCCGCGAGAGCTTCCCGCCGATGAGGGGAGCCCGCGGTGACGGCCACCGAAATTTCCCCGACCTTGAGCCGCCCGAAGCGATGAACGATGGAAAGATGAGTTACACCCCACTTCGCCTTAACTTCATCGGCAATTTGTTCGAAGGATTTGAGCGCCATGGGAGCATATACGGAATACTGGAGCGCCGTGACCGATCGTCCGCCTGAGTGATCCCTAACCGTTCCCATGAAAGTCGCAACTGCGCCGTCTTCCCGATGCGCAGTCGAAAGAATGGACGCAATATCTATTGTCAGATTCGTAATCAAAAACATTTATCCCCCGCTAATCGGAGGAATCCAAGCGATTTCATCTACCGCCCCCACCCTTGTGCTCTCAGGAACGAACTCCAAGTTCACCGCCCACCGCCCGGTCATTTCCCTGAAACATGGATATTGATCGTTCAATATTTTCCTCAACTCAAAAAGATCAGCATTTATCGGCAAATCGAGTTCAAGCTGATCGGCTCCCGCCCGCTCACGAGCCGAGGCAAAAAGTTTTACATGAACGATCATTCATCCTCCTACTTGGGACATCTGTAGATGTCGGCTGACGTACTTGTCGGGACGGATGAAATGTTCTTCGGGTTTGATAAAAAGCGAGTCTCGAATCATTTGCGCGATTTGATCATCCGAAGTGCCGGCGCGGAGCGCGTCTTTCAGGTTCGCCGAATCTTCACCATGCAGACAGGTCTTAAGAGCGCCGCGCGCAGTTAAGCGAATCCGGTTGCAAGTCCCGCAGAAATGGTCTGATACAGGGCTGATAAATCCAATTTTTCCTAAACCATCCGCCAACGGAAAAACTCTCGCAACACCGATGGGAGGATCTTCGGGTCCCAAATCCACGGCCCTTTCAACTTCATAGCGGATTTCTTCGCTGGAAACGAACGAATCTTGATTCGCTCCGGAGGTTCCCTCAAAGCTGTTAACGGTGGGCATCAACTCGAGAAACCGCACTTCCACCGGAGCGCGTTTTGCGAACAGGGCAAATTCCCGGACCTCGTCAAAATTCGAGTCCCGCATCACGACCATGTTGATTTTTACGGGATCGAGTCCCGCTTCAACAGCTGACCAAACGCCGCGCAACACCCGGTCCAAAGCGTCCATCCCCGTAATTTGATAAAACCGGTCGCGCTGAAAAGTGTCGAGGCTGATATTGACGCGTTTCAATCCCGCCGCCGCCAAAGACTGAATTCGGGTGGAAAGCAAAACGCCGTTGGTCGTTATGGATGCATCCGAAATGCCGAGGCGCGTGATTTCCTGCAGAAGCTCTTCGAGTTCCGGCCTTAAAAGCGGCTCGCCTCCGGTTAAGCGAACTTTCGATACGCCCAGGCCGCGAAATACCTTCAGCAAACGCTTCAACTCCTCCAGCGTTAAGAGGGCGTCACTGGGAAGAAACTTCAACCCGCTCGAGGGCATGCAGTAACGGCAGCGCAAGTTGCACCGGT